>CAZZVG010000580.1:0-4924 GCA_964657295.1 Iningainema sp.
GATACTCAAGCAAAAAATTAGAGACAGTAGTAAATGAGTGAGAATTCTCCTTGCCCTAATGTTGATGGAGAGCGAAACCAATCTTCCCCACCTTTGACTGGCTTACAAATCTTGATAGTTGATGATGATGAAGATAGCCGTTTCTATGTTTCTACAGTATTGGAAGGAGATGGAGCCAAGGTTATAGCAGTAACATCGGCGGCTGAAGCATTGTTCGTGCTACCTCAGCTACAACCGAATGTCTTAATCTGTGATATCGGTATGCCTGGTGAAGATGGCTACACATTGATCGGCAAGGTGCGCTCTCTCAATGCAGAGCAAGGAGGGTGCGTTCCTGCTGTAGCATTAACCGCCTATGCCAACAGTGAGGATCGTGTCCGTGCCCTTGAAGCTGGTTTTCAAGCTCATGTACCTAAACCCGTCGATCCTAGTGAATTAGTTGCAGTAGTCGCAGATTTAGCTGCCAGTGGCAAAAAGGAACAACAACTAAAAGGTGATCTTGTTTGATTTATAAGAGGGTGGTTCGACATGAATTAAGACTCGCACCGGATTGAAGCGTTCCTCTAGTAAGGTTTCTACTGCCTCGGTAATTTGATGGGCAGTTTCTACATCTTTGGCATCTACTATAAGATGCATTTCAATGAAGACTTGACGGCCAACAACGCCGCGAGAAGCAATATCGTGGCAGTTAATGACACCAGGCACAGAAAGGGCAACCTGATGAATGACTTCAGGTGCGATCGCCATTTGGTCTACAAGCCAAGGTAAATTGTCTTTTATAACTGACCACCCACTCCAAAATACCAACAAAGCGACAGGAAAAGCCAAAATGACATCTAGCAATTGATATCCCAGCCAAACGCCTATCAAACCACCAATGACAGAAATTGTGACCCAAACATCGCTCATGGTATGTTTGGCATCAGCTATCAAAATTGTGCTGCCCACTCGCTTTCCTTCAGCACGTTCGTAATATGCCACGAATATATTCACTCCCAACACAATCAGTAATAACCACAATTGTAATGCTGATATTTGAACAGGCTGACCGCCTTTAATAATTCGTTCCACAGCTCCATGAAAAATCTCAAAGCAGGCTATGCCTAAAAATGCGGCAATTCCCAAGGCACCGACACCTTCAAATTTTTGGTGTCCGTAGGGATGTTCGCGATCTGGATCTGGGGAAGAAAACCTACTGGTTACCAATCCTAAAACGTTGCTGGCACTATCCGTCACACTGTGTAAAGCATCAGCAAGCAAGCTCAGAGAACCAGTTAAGACTCCGATCACAGCTTTTAACACCATGACAAATAAATTAAGCACTAAGGTGATAATTAAAACCTTTTGGACTGTAGAGCGCTGATCAGAAGTCATAGAGGATTTTCACATAAAGTTCTATGACTTCTAATGTAGTATTTAAAACACTAATAAAATGTTTCAAAGCATTACACCAAAAAGACTAAATCTCTCTTTAACCTCAGAAAATCTGTAGGTTTGTTGAGAATATTTTTATTTAGTAGTAGCGATAATTATTATGGGAATGAACTATGTTTCTCTGAGATAACTAAACTTTTTAGCGTTAACAGTCAAGATATTTCGAGCTAAGTTTTTGCCGTTTCGGCGACGATGAAATCAACGACATCCTCCAAACGTCCTGTACGCTTGTAAACTTTGCGTTGCCGTGTTGCGCCATTTCCGCGTTGCACTGTCTGGTGTACAAGCGATGAAATTTCGTCCCAGTCTCCAAACTCTTCAAGTGCTGGGCGCAAGAAGGCGAGAAACTTCTCCAAGAGTTCGCCTGCCGAACACGCACTTATCGAGTATGACACTTTTTATGCAACCGTCAAACAAGTCTTTGCAGACATAGAACGTCGCTTCGGTCGCTTCGTGGTTTACGAACTGCATACCCACAATCACCGCCGATTGGGATCGCTTGTTCTACCTGCTGATGCCAGGTACAACCCAGAAGTGAACCTTGGCACGGGCAGGATGATATAGATATGCACATCTGTAGTAGAAAGCTGCTGGTGCTATTTCTGCCATCAACACCTTAATAGTATCTATCAATTCCTCCTTTGAAAATTGGTATGTTTCCTCATCGCTTTGCGTGGAGAGACTTTTTTCTTTATCCAACTGAATAATCCCCCATTATGTTAACTCTGTCAACTACCTCTGAGCTAATAATTATGCAGTTAACATGATATTTCATCAATAAAGACAGCTAATAGCACACTAATAACCTTTTAGCAACATATTAATAGTTATACTTTCTTATTCGTATAAATTTTTGAAATAGAAGCAAAAATTTTTTTTTTGTACTGATTGCGGTTTAATATTAATAGTTGTACATGCAAGTCATTTAATAACGTAAGTTGCTAATTAGTGCCTCTAAACGGTATCCTAATGATACAAACATTTAATTTCAAGTATTTTTGAATACTTGAGAATTGAATTTTATACGTTAATGAAGGCGCTTTTGATAACTAGCACACCGGGCGCGGAAATAAAACTACCATTCGGAATTACTAAAAAGCCTGCAACGCCAGCTTTTTAAATTTTGAATTTTTAATTCCGCGTAGCGGTACTAGCAACTTGGATTAATAGAAAAAATAGAGACATAATGGCGTTTAAATTTGCCAAAGGAATCGTCACGCATAACTTAATAATCTGCACAACGTTCGCTCATCAAGCCAAATCTTTTCAATCTTTCTGGTAGTGCTTCCATACTCAATGGAGCCATCATTGAAAGTAATCTTGAACTGCCAAATGTTGAGCTTAATAACACGTCAGCCAAAGCAGCGAAACACGTCAATGTATTTCATTCCGGAAGTTCTGCCAGTTTGGAATGGAAAATTGATGGCAGCCACAAACCATCGCTTTTCTCGCCAGGGGATGCGATTGTCAACCCAGCTCGTCTTTTCGTTGCCCCACGCTGGAGTGCAGAGGTCGAGATACTCTTGCTAGGTATAAATCCCGTATTCATCACTCGAATTGCAGAACAAATGAATCGTCATAACGGGTTAGAACTGCTGATACCGGGCTTTCAGTTTCGGGACGAACTGCTATGTTTGTTAGTACTCAGCTTGATTGCTGAGTTCGTGCAGGAAGTACCGCCTAATCCTGTTTATACTGAATCCCTAACTTATACACTTATCGCACATCTGATAAGATTGTATTCAGTTGCGGGAAGCAAGCCGCTACCAGCAAACAGGGGATTGTCAGTGTACAAACTTGCACTGCTAAAACACTATATCAATGAGCATCTGAGCGACGTAATTTCATTGGAAGCGCTTGCAACTGTAGCACAGATAAGTCCTTCTTACTTCATGACTCTTTTCAAGCAATCTACTGGGCTGTCTCCGCATCAGTATGTGATGAGTCAACGAGTCGAAAAAGCGAAAATGTTGCTGACACAGACTAAGCTATCGATTGGAGAAATTGCTATCCAGACTGGATTCGCTGACCAAAGCCATTTAACCCGCTTAATGCGCCGATACACCCATTTGACACCTAAGATGTTACGTGGCGATAAAAAACAGGCTTGTAGTTGCGCTGAGAGCGCTAAAGCGGAACTACGAACATAACGCTATGAATTTATGCAATTTTGTACTAAGACTGACGCATCGTACATATATATGTACCAGGACAAATGCATCTAACTAAATTAGTCTTGACAAATACATTGATTCATGAATAAACGCTCATAATCATAATTTTCCAAAAATAGTGATTTTGTTCAAGACTTGTTGATTGCGGAACTTCTATAATCAATAAAAGTGAAACAACTGCTAATTGATTGAGGGTTGTATAAACTTAGGGAGTTTGGATAGCAATGTATAAAACGTCAAAAGTAAAGCATCACATAAAAATACGTTGAACAATTTTTATGTGAAACAGATTGTAAATCAAGCTTCCACATAAAAATGGTTCAAGTTGTTTTTGCACAAATTCTTAGGTCTATGTGCAATCTACAGCAATTTTCAGGTAAATAGACCATAGTCGTAGGGGTGCTCAGGAGCGATCGCCCTGAAAAATTGTGTGGTTGATTTATGTGAAAACATCTGTCACTCATTAAGCTGAGACTAGACTTGATTACAAATAAGGGCAACTAGCTCTGCCCTATATTTTTGATCTGTGAATTACCCAGCTTGTATAGTAGCGAAAAGTTTCGCTTCGGTTTATTACCGTGGCTTATTCGTCGTGAGCAAAAAGAGGAAAGAAGTTTCAGGATATCTGATAACTTCTGACTTTCTAAAGCGGAATGTTAGCAACAAAATCAAATTCATCTCAAGGAGAAACTGATGGTTACCAGTTACACAATTAATGCCAAAGAAAACTACTTGAATTTAAAAGGTTCAAAATTTTTTGTTCCCAATCCAAAAATTACGTTATTAGAAGGGGATTTGGTAAAAATAAATACTGATCAAACCCAACAGAATTTTGATGTTATCTATCAAAATGATAATACTGCGACCAACCCTAATTTTGAATTTCCTGTAGGTAGTTTAGTTGGTACTCTAGATAATGGGAAGACATTTTTTCCAATAGGTAATCACTTGGAAATGATGGTTTTAGATGCAGGAGGCGATTTATCTCTTGCTTTCTGGGGTTGTGATCAGAATACAACTATAGGACCTGTGACTGTAACAGTAGAAGTGGAGAAGCAAAAAGCTTCAGATCAGATAAAGGCACCCGCAGAAATTAACTATGACCTTTTTCAAGATAGATTGCCTTTCGCAGTTTATGCTTATGCAAACTCTGTGTACAGGTTTTTGGTTAATTTGTACGTTCCAGAGGCCCTTTTAGATACAGATATCAAATTGCAACCAGGAGACTTACTCACAATTGAGGCACATCCCAGAGACTTATGGTCTCCAGATGGCGGAAATTTTGTGAATGCTACTGGTAGAAAAGAAGATGACTC
>CAZZVG010000581.1:0-4921 GCA_964657295.1 Iningainema sp.
AAAATATAGTGTGGGTAAATCTCAACTGTACAACCGGATGCGCTACCTCCAAATTACGACTTGGAAGGTGTCTGGTAAGGCGTACCTGGATGCTAACCAAGTAGCGCATATGGATTCTTTGCATGAACACATCAAAGCTAACGGACGTATGGATGGCTATCCGGTGCCACCCTGTTGTAGACTAGTTGAGGAAGAACCAGTTGAGGCAAGCGCTTTGGTAGTCGCAAAAACTAAAGAATTGGCTCCACCAAATGACTCAGCAACTGGGAAACGTTCGCAATCTAATCAAATAAACAATACTCAGCGGATTGTGCAATCTGCACAAAATAAGGCAGCAGAGACACTATTTGCTGAAAATATATTGGCAAAGCAATTTATAGAAAATCCTGAATTATTACCAGAGCAACTCCAACAAAAAATTAGAGCATCTGCGGAGGTTCCCATCATCCACCCTTTAGCATACGCCGAATCGTTGATCAACTCAATCCGCAGCGAAAGACTCATAGGGTAGGTTTGTTCTTGATAACGATGTTGGCGTGTGCAACTATTGCGGCTAATGGAATGTCAGCAGTTTCTTTATTAACTGCGATTTGTGTCGAAGCAATCACTGTACTACCGAAAAAGAATAAAAAAGAAACTTTAGCTAAGAATCAGAGCCAGTCAGTACCCAAAGCGGATCACAAAGAAACTTTAACTAAAAATGAGGAACCACTCATAGAGAAGGAGAAACAAGTCATTGCTGAGTACGACCATAGCACCTTCCGGCTTTATCGTCAAGGTGAATTTAACCGGATTGTCGCCTCACTCTTAGCTAATGCTTCAATTCTGGTGGCTGGGGAGCAGGGGAGTGGAAAATCTGTACTGGCATCGGCTGTAGTCGAAAAGCTCAGGGACGATGGTTTTAATGTCGCATTTGTTGAACCTGCAACGACAAAACAGATGTTGCTGGAGATTTGTGAGCAACTCGGAATAGAAACTCAGAATTTAGAAGGCAAATCACTCACAGCAGAGCAACTCAAACGAAGGATTGAAAACTCCTTGAAAGAGAATGTTGCTTTCTTGATAGTTGACGACTGTCAAAATTGTGATAGTCGCTTTAGACACTGGTTAAAGCAATTGAAAAGACTTAGGGTGCCAATATTATTGTTGGCAACTAATCCGCCACGCACTGATGTGTTTTTTAGTATGCCACCGTTGATTCTGACTCCATTACCAGAGGATGCAATTCGCACTGTGATGGAGCAGGCAGCACTTGAGCGAGGACTAAATTTAAAAAACTCAGATTTCGCTCGACTTCAACAGCGTGCGGGTGGGAATCCGATGCTTGCTCAACGCGTGATTGATGAGGAGTATCTGGGCTTGGAAGTGGAATCGGCTGATCATAACCACTATATGGATATCACACCATTGGTTTTGTTAGCTGGAGTGGGATTTATGGTTCTGAGGTTTGTTGGACTTGGGACGAATAATCGCAACCTTTATATCGTGAGCGGGATTGGTGCGGCAGTTTTCTTGGGAGTGTCTCGCCTACTGTATAACTTACCCCAAGAAAGTCGAAGGATTCAGTCATGATGAGTTGGACAAACTTATATGTTGTTAATACTAACGATTTGGATTATCATTATACTGTCAGCATTGCTAACTGTACTTGTAATCAAAAATACCAGTGTGTATCCGGTGAAAACACAAGCTCTATCCTTGAAAGAATGGCTTGTTATCGATCTCACCCAACCCTTAACATCAACCATTCCAATCTGGTTGGGAGATCCTCAGGTTGAAATTCAACCGTGGGCAACAATTGCCAAAGATGGATACTTCATCAACCGAATTGCACTTGGAGAGCATAGCGGTACACATTGGGCAACGCCAAACTCTTTGATCATTGGCGCGAAAAGTGCAGAACAAGTTCCAGTAGAAAAACTGGTTGCTCCAGCAGTTGTTATTGATATTCAACAGAAAGCGGCACAAAATGCAGACTACCTTCTTTCAGTTGAAGACGTGCAGATATGGGAAACGGCAAATGGTGAAGTTCCATCAGGTAGCATTGTGATTTTGTTTACAGGGTGGCAAGAAAAATGGCTTGATTCAAAAGCCTTTATCAATCAGGATGAACTTGGTGTGTTTCATTGGCCTGGTTTTAGTGCTGCATCTGTTGAATTTTTAGTGAGTTGGCGTCAAATTGCTGGACTAGGTACTGATACTCACGGTGTCGATTCTGGTAGCGATCGCACTTTTGCTGCGAGTTCTGCCATTTACGCTAATAATGGCATAATTCTAGAATGTCTCGGTGGATTGGAGAAACTACCGCCAAAAGGAGCAACGCTTGTTGTGGGTGGCTTACCAATTGTTGGTGGTTCTGGTAGTCCGGCACGTGTTTTAGCTTTCAAGCCACCACATTACTCCCTTCTCACCCGAAGATTACCGTTTGGGTAGAGGGGGAGAGAGGGAGAGGGGGAGAAGAAATTCCATCGGTAATCTTACACCCGGAAGGGATTAAACTCATATTACACGAAATCTTTGACAAAACTCATACTAATTTCAAAAATTTTTTGCAATACATGAACCTCTTGTCAGGGCTAATATCATGTTCTGTTGAACACTTATAATAAGGCTCGTAGTTGAGGACAGTACGTCCAAGTGTTTCCCAAGGGAATAATCTGTCCGTGCGCTTCAGCGCTCTTAACACTCAACAGAGCGCTAAAGCGCAACTACAAACCTATCTTTTTATTTATAAGTCATTTACCGAACATGATATAACTTCGTTTGGAAGCTTCTACTTCATGAGTCTCCCATTACCAATCGTTACCCGTTGTATGAGAGTGTAGTCTTGGGTTGAAATATGGTCATCTAGTCCGTCTACTCTTAAGCGCAAGCCGCAGATCAACTTATCTGTCTTCGTGACTCTCCTTTCAACTTCCCAACCCAAGACACTACCGCATAATTCTAACACATCAGGGGAGAAGTTCTTATGAGAGGTGGGCTTGTCGCCAACTTGTCGGCAGTAGTGATTGTATGAACCAAATAATGTGGTGATGGCTGCTCCGTTTTCACCCTCATGGCGATCCCACCCAATGGGTGTTTCTGACATTGGATCGTAGATGACGTGGTTGTTGAGCCAAGCGGCGATAGAATCAACTCGGATGCGGTTCTCCCAAAACTCTAGAGTGCATTCTGGAATTTCTTGCAGTCCCAACAGTACACTCTTGACGCGTTCACTTGAGATACTAAGAACATAATTGGTAAACGCTGCCAATTCTGGCTCAAACTCTGCTTCCAAATTACGTCGTGCCTGAATCGCCACAGGGTTGTTACACGGAACGGCAATAACCCGTCGCTTGACACGACTTGCCGAGTCACCGGTAAAGATTGGGAGGTTGGAGAGTACCAATACCATCCCATCGTAACGGTATTGAAAAGCTTTCTTACCTTTTTCTTCTGCCCGAATCAAATCTTCTCCAGTGAGCGACAAGAATTTACCCAACTTGCCAGTCTGTTTATCCTCATCTGGGAACAGTACTAAGCGCTTGCAGTAGGCGTTCGCACTCTCAAATCTGTTGCTACACCAATCTTCTAAAGATGTTGTCAGAACATTGTTCACACCGATTAAGCTCGTGACTAACCGGGCAAACGTACCCTTACCTGTGCCACCCAATCCAATCAGGTGCAGGAATTTTTGGAGATCGTACCTTCCTTTTAAGACAGCGTTACAGTAACAAATTAATAATTCTTTTATGGCCTCATTACCATTGGTAAGATGATTTAAGAAAGAATCAATGCTTGACCAGTTGGTAGCTGTAGGGTTGTATTCTCGTGGCAGTTGCCAGGTGAGACGGTATCCGGGGGCGTGAGGCAGTAATTTACCAGTGGCAACTTCAAGCACTCCGTTGGTGAATGGCAATAGCTTTTTAGGCAATGGCTCACACCACTTACGCTCAATCATTTGATGACGGAGAATTTTAACGATGTTGCTGATGTAGCTGTGGGAACCATACCCTTCAATACCCTTACTATTAAGGATTTGATAAATGATAGACTCTATAAACTCATTTGTTTCTGGTGACCAACAACCAGGGAAATCGGCTTCATATCGCATCCACTGTCCAATTTCGTTGTTGTATGCTAGGAGATTGCAGTACTCTTCTGCTATTCTACGCGCTACCTTGTCTGCTGGTGGGATTTTTTGAGTAAGTTCCTTTTCGCTAGTAAACAGCTTTTCCAGACGAGCGATCGCCGAGTGGTATGCTTCATCAAGTGCTCCACTACCGTTGTTTACCACAAAATCATCCAATCCCTTTCCATCAAGTGCTTTCCACATCATATCTGCAGAGGAGCATAAAGCTTCATTTAAAGCAAGTTTTAATTTTTTCTTGCCACCCGCTACCGATATCTTAGCTTTTTGTTTTTCGTCACGGTCAAATGCAAAAAGCCATCTACTGCCAACAGTAGCCAACCCCTCTAGATCGCTAATGAGATATGGTTTTACATCCCTGCCAAGATCGTCTTTATTTTTAACTCCACATGTACAACCATACAGCGCAATTGTCAAGTATCCGTTAGACAAACCGCACAAACCTTTTTTTCCTCCTTCAGTCGCGACTCTCGGAATATCAATATCTTTAACCCACTCCCAGAAACTACCTGACATAGCCACTTCAATACCATGTTTATTGCCTATCCGCTTTCTTAATTCTGGTGGCATCGGCGGCAGGAATGCGCGATCGCCGTTACCTTTAGGAGCAAGATATCTATATGATCGTTGCCTCTCTTCATCCCACAGACTCACCACAGCTTGCCATATGCTACCATCCTCATTCATGAGAAAGGCCGCGTACATAGGTTCGTTTGAGAAATGCCCGAATCGTTTATACTCCCAACCCAGAGCGTCATGTATTGGGGTGCTTACATCATGCCCGTCGTTAAA
>CAZZVG010000582.1:0-4910 GCA_964657295.1 Iningainema sp.
TGGAGAAACTCCTCACGAGGTGAGTCAACTTGCTTGCGCTTTTATCAAAGGTGCGAAAAGGTATCCTGTCTTAACAACAGCAAAACATTTTCCCGGACACGGTGACACCAGTATTGATTCTCATCTCGATTTGCCAACGATTACCCACTCCGCAACCCGACTGGCATCTGTGGAACTGCCTCCGTTTGCCGCCGCGATCGCCTCAGGTGTCGATACAGTCATGAGTGCCCACCTGATTATTCAGAGTTGGGATGCAGAACTACCAGCAACCCTTTCTCAGAAGATTTTAACAGGGCAATTGCGACTTGAACTGGGATTTTCCGGCTTGATCACCACAGATGCCCTGGTGATGGGTGCCATTGCCAATCGCTACGGTGCTAACGAAGCTCCTGTGATGGCAGTGGAAGCTGGTGCGGATATTTTACTGATGCCTAAGCATCCATTGGGGGCAATTCGGGCAATATGTGAAGCCGTAGAGAGCGATCGCCTCCCGCGATCGCGTATTCGTGAGTCTGTCGAACGTATTTGGCAAGCTAAAACCAAAACCTCCACTAGTCAAGTTAATACCACCACTCTCACCGATGATTTAGCACAAAATGACGCCTTCACCACAGCTACTGAAATCTTGCAACACAGTCAAATAATTCATGGTTCCGTACCCCTCTCATCAGAAAAACTCATAAATGACATAAAAATTTATCATCATTCAGCAACTCACTCGCATAATCTGATCGTGGTTGATAACTTATTAAGGTGTGACTTTTTGGACCATCTTGCACCAGCAATAGCACTGCCAGCGCAAATGGGATATACAACTCAAATCATCGATTGTCATACCCAAACCAATACCAAGCTAGAATCAAAGCCTTCAACTCTGCTACAGATGTTTATCCGAGGTAATCCATTTCGCGGTAGTGCCAAACTCACTCAAACATCTGAGGATTTGTTTAAGAAACTATTAATAGACGGCAATCTACAAGCTTTATTATTGTACGGTAGTCCTTATATTTTGCAGCAGTTTATACCATTACTGCCTGCGAATATACCCTGCGTCTTTTCCTACGGACAGATGCCAGCATCTCAAGATACTGCGTTGCGGACATTATTCGGCAAGTAGTTAACCTGTATCAGAAGTACTTTCTATGCGGATAAAATTCAAGGTTTCATACTACAAATCACGCCATAATGCAAGGAGCTTCTATCAACTACCCAAGTTTTTTGAGATGAAATACAATTTATTTAATTGTCAAACTTTGTTGACAAACTTAACATTTCTTCATATAATTTGAGGGATTATAGCGTCAAAATGTAAGCAGTTCCGTATACCAAACTACAAAACCCCAGCAACAAGTTTATTTCTGTTCATGTTAGTTCCTAATTGGTATTGGGAATACTACTTAAGTGTTAATTTGTGAGTAAAAAACCATGAGTGTGAATACGGTGCCTTCTATAAATTTCTACTCTTTAGAAGTGATTCAGGAAGAAGCGCGTCAACTCGTTCAAAAAGGGGTGGTTAGCCGCCAGCAGCCAATCTATACCCTTTGTCAATACATTCCAGCAAGAGAATGGGTTTGTGTTGAATATGAATTAGAGAAGTGCGATTTCTTACTGCGCGATCGGATTGCCGATCTGATTGGTCGGGAACAATGGGATAATGACTAATTAGTTTTTGAGCAAAGATTTTGGATGAGGTTTCTATATTGGATGTATTAATGAAGAATAAAAGTTTCTCACCCTAAGAATGAGAAACAATCTCTGCTTGTAATTAGCAAGCATTTAGCTGTCAATGGTTATCAGTCAGCGATGAATGGAGTGTTTAACATCTCCGACCTACTGTCTAACCCTTGTAAAATTTATGCTAACAGTTTGAAACTGTAGACGAAATGCTTAACCAATAAGGTTCAGTGGAAACTTTTTTCGCGAACATTTGCTCCGGAACGCCTGCGACAATGACCTTAAATAGAGTTCATCAGAGAATATAAACCCTTTTTTAAGGGATGTACCCGCCATGCTGATCGTTCCTAAAATTGAGGAGAGCAGCGTTGCTTGGGATAATCTTCGCCGATAAATTGAACCGTGTTGTACTTTAATCGACCCTTGTTAATCCAAAATCTCAAATACAATATTATATAAGACCCGATCTGCAGCTATTTGCCTGAGCTTTTTGAACAGCAGTTGCACATCTGGTCTTATTTTTACGCTACACTCTTGTAACTCGCCCACGAACTAGTACACGGGCAGCAAAAACAAAGCGACAATTTGGAATTGCGCTCAAGGCTGCAAGTCAAGCTTTTTAATTTTTACTCTGCTTGTTCCAAATATTGGTTGAGATCTTCAACTAAGCGAGTCAGTTCAGCTTCTGTTGTTAAGCGGATATTCAGATCGCGGATGGTAAGTAAGACTTTAGCAGCAAAGGGAGTGGGCCAAATATTGGGATTACAGAAAATTTCTAAAAAAACCTCTCCAGTGTAACGATATTCCATCGGTTTCTGGGGACTGGGTTTACCGCCACTGGCAGCGGTTTTAGCGGCAACAGCTTTGAGACTATGCATCAATAGATCTATTGCCGCCTTTAATTCTCGTGCCGCTTGGGGTGAAAAACTAAAAGAGACAGAACCTTCTATTAAGTTCAGCGTCAGATGACTTGAGGACATGAGCTACCTATCAGTACTTCGTCGGTCTTTCATAGTAATATCTCACAAAAAGGCAGCTGCGTAGCTAGAAAATAGATCGGTTTTTGATTGAAGATGTTTTAGAATGCGATCAGGCGATCCTTTTACGAGTCAAGCAGGCTGATACTTGGGTGTTTCGAGAAAAATCTTGGGAAATATTGCGGGGAATGTACTTGGACTTGGTAGAATTGTTAGCCTCGACAAAGGTAACATTATATTAAGGAGCGCTCTGGCGTACAGTGCATGATAAAACCGCAAGTGGCACGTTACGGGTCTTGGCGATCGCCCATCACAACTAATTTGATCACGTCTCAAGGTATTGGATTGGGACAGGTTGTTCTGGATGGCGAAGACATTTACTGGACCGAGTCGCGACCTTGGGAACAAGGTCGGACTGTGGTGGTGCGACGCATTGTGGATGGTTCTCCTCAAGAGATGACCGCGAGTGAGTTTAACGTGCGTACCCGAGTCCATGAGTATGGCGGTGGTTCTTTCCTCGTTGCTGATGGCACTGTTTACTTTTCCAACTTTGCTGATCGACGCCTCTACCGTCAGGAGATTGGTACTGAAGCGCAACCAGTCACACCTGTTGCATCCATGCAATATGCCAACGGTGTGTTTGACTGCCAACGGCAGCGAATTATTTGTGTATGTGAGGACAGCACCGTTGCTGATCGCGAACCAATCAATACTCTAGTGAGCATTGGATTAGAGGGGGATGGAAACCCTGTGGTGCTGGTAAAAGGAAACGACTTTTATGCCTCGCCGCGCCTTAGTGACGATGGACTTCGCATCGCTTGGCTGACTTGGAACCATCCAAATATGCCGTGGGATGGTACCGAACTGTGGGTAGGGAAATTAAACGCCGACGGTTCTGTGTCCCACAGCCAACGAGTTGCCGGTGGTGCAGAGGAATCAATCTGCCAACCTGAGTGGTCCCCAGATGGCAACTTATACTTTGTTTCCGACCGGACTGGCTGGTGGAATATCTATCGCTGGAGGGATGACAAGATAGAACAGTTGACTAATTTACAGGCTGAGTTTGGCGAACCACAATGGGTTTTGGGAACGTCTACTTATGCTTTCGAGTCAACGCACAGGATTGTTTGCTCTTATACGCAGCAAGGCTCTTGGCATTTAGCAAGTCTTGATACTCTCACTGGCAAACTGCAAAAATGCGAAGTTCCCTACACGGAAATTGATTGTGTCCAAGCCGCTCCAGGAAGAGTCGTGTTTCTCGGTGCTTCTGCAACAGAATCAAAAGCTATTGTACAAATGGACTTGGAGACAGGAGAACTTGAGGTGCTACGCCGCTCCAATACTGTAGCAATTGATCGGGGCTATATTTCAGCACCTCAGGCAATTGAGTTCCCGACATCTAACGGACAAACAGCATATGCCCTGTATTATCCACCGCAAAACTGCGACTACACTGCTCCATTCGGCGAGAAACCTCCCCTACTAGTCAAAAGCCACGGTGGGCCAACATCAGCAGCTTCCAGTAGCCTCAACTATAGAATTCAGTACTGGACGAGTCGGGGAATAGCAGTTGTTGATGTAAATTACGGTGGTAGCACGGGATACGGACGTGAGTACCGACAGCGATTGGAAGGGCAGTGGGGAATTGTGGATGTTGATGATTGCGTGTTTTGTGCGCGTTATCTGGTGGAACGAGGAGAGGTAGATAGCGATCGCCTAGCAATTTCCGGGGGTAGTGCAGGTGGATATACTACACTCTGTGCGTTGACGATGCGCAACACATTCAAAGCGGGGGCTAGCTATTACGGAGTGAGTGACTTGGAAGCCTTAGCAGGGGATACGCACAAATTCGAGTCACGGTACTTGGATCGTCTGGTAGGGCCTTACCCCCAGCAGCAAAAGCTTTATCAAGAGCGATCGCCAATTCACTACACAGACCATCTTACCTGTCCGGTCATCTTCTTTCAAGGATTGGAAGATAAAGTTGTCCCGCCCAATCAAACTGAAGCAATGGTCGAGATCCTGCGGAGTAAAGGGTTGCCTGTAGCTTATGTTGCCTTTGAAGGTGAGCAGCATGGCTTTCGGAACGCCCAAAACATCAAACGCGCTCTGGATGCGGAACTGTACTTCTACTCACGAATTTTTGGCTTTGAACTTGCAGAAGAAGTCGAACCCGTAGAAATTGAAAATCTTTCGTGACTGATTTCTGCCATCAGAGACAGATAAGCTTGCCGTGCACTGGCAGTACAAATTGTGATA
>CAZZVG010000583.1:0-4903 GCA_964657295.1 Iningainema sp.
ACGCGCCACACCTCGAGCAAAGTATGCCCACGAAACTGGATTGCTTTTCAGGACTCGATTTGAGGCATCAAGCGCTTCTGGGAAACGTTTTAATCGTGATAGCGTCATGCTTCGCCATATCTGAACACTCAGGTCGTTGGGGTCGAGTTTAATCACCCGGTCAAAGGACTCCAGCGCCTCTTGGGGTCGTTCCGAGCTCAAAAAGAACAGCCCGCGCAAACGCCAAGCTGGACTAAATCCCGGCTCGATTTGCGTGGCTTTATCCCAGGATTTAATGGCTTCTTGATATTTCTCTTTCCTGTTGAGCAGCAGGAAACCACGTAGATACCAAGCTTGATAAAAGTTAGGCTTGAGTTCAATTGCCCGGTCAAGCGCCTTAATCCCTTGCTCTGTGTTAACTCGCCCCACCTGCCAGCCATAATTCGCCCAGTCAATCGCATCGGCGCTGTCGCTTGGTTTTTCTACCTTGAGTAAAACTTCAGAGATTGAATTTTTCTCTTCCTCGGTCAGTGGTGGTGGCGAAGAAGTCTCTACTCTCAGTAACTCTGGTTTTATCCCGACCACCTGCGCCTGACTCAAAAAGGTGCTGACCGGGACGCCCAAACTAAAACCTAGTGTGAGTAGACGAGTCTGACCAGCTTTATCCTTAATCTCTTCTACTTCCGCTCTTCCGTGAATCCCAATCACGCGCCCACGGGTATCTAATATTGGTCCACCACTCATCCCTGCCTCAGTCAGATTGCTATAAACTAGCCCATACCCATAATTCAAAGACAAAGAGCTATTCGTTAAAAAAGACCCAACTTGTCGATCTACAACCTTTCCTGCGGTAAATAGACGTCTTTTTCCGACTCCTGCTCGCTCTTCAGCCCATCCAGGAACGAAAACAAACCCCTTGTTCTCTACTAAATTATATTTAGCCAAGGTTGCCACTCGATAATTTTGGTTGCTGGTGAACTGCAAGACTGCCAAGTCCGCCTCTGGGACGGGTTTCACAGTGCTATTGTTCACCGCATGTCGCTGACTATCTGGGGTGACAACCTCAAGGCTTGTCCGATCGCACTTCTCCTGCTGGCGCACCACATGCTCAGCAGTCAGGACAGTGTAGGTGTTCCCCTGCTTAGCAATAATCACCCCCGACCCACTACAGTTTGGCGCAGAAGGTACATCGATTCGCACTGTAATTTCTTGAGCAGTGTTGTTGACATCATTAGCGATCGCAGGCAGAGTTTGGGTTGAGGGGGAGTTAGCCTGCGGTAAGGCGTCTGGAGAGGTGTAGCGGGGAGCCAACCGAGCAAATGTTTGAAGCGGAATGCCCCAACTATAGCGGCTCATCAAATCTCGCTGTGCGGGGGTAGGTTGGGAATTATCCTCATACACATAAGGGTTGCCCCATAAGGGATAAGCATGGATACCATTAATGCCTATGACCTTACCCTGACGATTAAGTATCGGTCCCCCACTCATGCCCTTTTCAATTTCATTGCTGTATCCTATCTGGTAGCCTTCCTTAAAAGCTCGTTCCGGTACATACAAAACCTGCCCTGTTGTGAAGACGAACCCCTTTGACTGAGACGGGTCAGCCTCAAACGGGAACCCAGCAGCAAATAGTTGATCGTTAACTGCCACAGTTGCTAAGTTTCCTAGGGAGGCTACAGCATACTTCCCATCGGCACGGAACTGTAACAGCGCCAAATCCTTTCCCTGAAAGTTGACATTGCTCACTAAATTGGCTTGATAGGTTTTCCCATCAGGTGTCTGGATACGAGCAGGTTTCCCCGGTTCCAAGACGTGCTTATTGGTGAGAACTGTATAAAATTGACCTTCCTTTCTAATCAATATTCCCGAACCCCCGTTGTCTTTAGAGACAATCTTGACGGTGATGGACTGAGCCAGTTGTTTGAGTTGCGCTGGGGATAACTGGGCAGCTGGTTGTTGAGCAGAAATAGGGGCAGAAATACTGAGATAAACAACTTGTACTGGCAACATTAACAACGTGCCCATCCAGGCACTTAGAGCCAGTGATAGACGATTGATTTGGTCTTGTTTCATGTTGCTTTTACCACGCAAATAATCTCACCCAATGTCATTGTGAGGAAACTAGAGGAACTTAACTTAGAACCTCCTATAGCGTTAAACTTCGCTCAAAGCCTGACTTAATACTATTTCACTTTAATAGTGATAAATATACATTGGTAGGGGCACGGCAGTGCCGTGCCCCTACGATAAATCTATAATGTATCAAGATTTTAGTGAATTGGTATAAGTGCTGACCAAAGCGAAAGAACTAAAGTTATTAAGTTTGAGTTGCAACTTCGTATTAGTTTTCCTTTTGTCCTGGCATCTCGCGCAGTAACTTATTCATGTCAATATATATTTGAGGGGAACCATCTTGAGATTGAACAATGGGACCGCGAGCGCGATAACCGATATCAACAAGATTTTGAATCACTTCACTGGCATTTTGACCTGGCTTCAGTGTAAATAGCAAGTCGCTGCAAGGACCGCCGTATTGACTGGAGGCACATACGACTTGTTGACGCGACATAATCCCAGTTGTCAGGTAATTCAGGAGTCCTTTTTCGTGGGCGCTCTCAAATCTAGCAGAGACATCTTGACAGCGTCTTTCAGGGGTATACTCTGCGCCGAAACTAGAAACCCAGCGAATGACTGGAATCTTCTTTCCTGTGACGTTTCTAGCGACTGTAGTTGGTACACCATTACTTGTGTCACAAAAGTAAGTCCGAGTTTGAGCTGAGCTAGGCGGACTGATGGTGGCAATAGCACCTAAGGCGATCGCACTCGCACTCAGTATTTGAGCAAATAACTGGGTCTTCATGTTTAAGTATTTATAATTAAAACTTTTTAAAGATTAGTATACGTGAGAAAAATTACTGAATTTATTAAAGTAAGATAAATATCACATAAATGTTGCATAAAGTTACATATATTTTTGATTCTCAATCAATACGCTTGCCGCTCGGATAATTTGCCAAAACTTACTTAATCTCAAACGAACTAATCATTTCCTGTGCATTTTCTAAATATTTAGAATATTTATCACTATCTGCTGTATAGGTAATGACGTATGCTTTATTGTTCTTGAGAGTCCAAACTTGAAGACGTTTTAAAGTAGATCCTCCGTCCTTTTTTGTGTAAATGATTTGATACGCAGGTCTATTCGCCAGATTTGTCTTACCTTCTTCAACAATCACAGCATCTTGGTTAGACCCTTTGATATCATGAGTGTATGCATCCAGGGTTACGTTTTTTCCTGGTAGATTGTCAACAATTAAACTGACATTTTCTAAAGATATAGCTGAATTACCTTTTTCAGGTGATACAAATGTAGCTACGCTTCCAGTGATTGGGTCTTGTTTTGGGTCTAGATTCCATGTTTTTGGATATTTGATGCTGATGCCATAAGCGGAATTGTCATAGGGCAATAGACTACTGCTAGGCGTTATCAATTTGGTCAGTAGGATAACAGTAGCTGCGGCAGCGATTCCCACTCCAATTAAAGCTTTCCACAGATGGGTTTTAGGAGGAGTAATAGGTGTTGTCAAGCCTTCGAGAACCTGCAACAACTCAGTAGCCGACTGGTATCGCTATCGGAAGTCATAGCGCACCATTTTTTCTAAAACCTCTGCCAGCTTTTGGCTAACCTGCGTCTGGTTGCGCCATGTGATTTCACCTGTCTGAAGGTCTTTTGGTAGTTGGTTAGCTGCTAAACCTGTGAGCGCTTGAATACCGACTATTCCAACTGCATAGATATCGCTGCATAATCGGGGATGCCCTTGGCTTTGTTCACTCGGCATATAGCCATGAGTACCAACACAAACTGTTAGACTCGTTTGTCCCTGGGCATTAACTCCCAAAGCGCTAATTTCTTTAACCGCCCCAAAGTCAATCAGCACTATCTTCCCATCTTTTCGCCGCCGCATTAAATTTGGCGGCTTAATATCCCGATGGATGACGTTGTGTTGATGAACAACTGTCAAGACTAACATGATGTCTTTCAACAGTTGAAAGACTACGTTCTCACTCCAAGGCAAGCCTAGGATAATTTCTTGAGTTAAATCATACCCATCAACAAATTCTTGAACTAAATAAAATTCTCCATTTTCCTCAAAGTGAGCGAACAACTGAGGGATTTGGTCATTGTCTTTGCCAAGCTGATACAGAACTTGTGCTTCCCTCTCAAATAGGCTTTTAGCAATTGGTAAAAACAGTAGGATTAGGGTCTTTCGGCTTGAGATGCTTGACTACACACTGGGGTTGTGGTGGTAAGTCCAAATCGACAGCCAAGTAAGTGTCACCAAATCCACCGCTTCCCAGCAGTTTGACAATCTTGTACCGACTCCGAAGCGTTGTTCCAACTAGAGGGTACTGGCTCATGTGGCGCATCCTACTTGCTAGATTGCTGACCATTTAGAGTGTAAATGAGAGTAAGAACTACCATGGACTTAGTCTGCTGGTGTTTGAAGCAGTAATCCTCCAAGGCTTCGTATTCGCTCTTTTGATTGGTTCGGTCGATACCTTCCTGGGCATCCTCATTTCATGAAGTTCATGCAGTGATTTTAAAATAGTAAGGGTAAAGCTTAGATGTAGTAGTTAAGTAAATTTAACACTAGCGCGATCATAATGGAATACTGAAGATCGAATTTCAGTTGGGTAGACCACGTTGTAAGGGCGGGGAGATCCCGCCCCTACCATTGTAAATATAATTTTGGGAGAGGAACATGGCAAAGTATGTATGTAACATCTGTGCTTATGAATATGACCCAGAGGTAGGCGATCCCGATAGCGGAATAGAGCCGGGAACAGCTTTTGAGGACATTCCAGACGACTGGGTATGTCCAGTATGTGGAGCGGTAAAAAGCGATTTTGAGCCGCAGGAGGG
>CAZZVG010000584.1:0-4900 GCA_964657295.1 Iningainema sp.
GGATTGAGCTTCCTGTAGGCGTTGTTGTAGGTTTTGTCGCTGCTGTTGTATTGCTGACCGTAAACTCAAATCCCTCAGGACTTATGCAACTGGCACAACGCGATCGCCAACGCCTTTTAAGGCAAACGTGTTGAGCTAAGCTTCCTGAGCAATCAGGATATTAAGGCAGCAATGTCTTAAAAATGGAGAGTGTCAATGAACGAAATCGTCTACCTCGCCGTTGAAGATATTGATTGAGGGTGCAAGCGATGCGACAAGCTGCATTGCGTAGACGCAATGCAGGACAAAAGGTCACTTTCACTTAACTGTCGTACTTTCTGTGAGGTTGCTTCATGATTCGCCTTTTAGTAGTAGATGACCAAAGTATTATTTGCAAAGGGTTGAAGGCTATCCTACAGCTAGAATCAGATTTCCATGTAGTGGGAATTGCTGACAATGGCCAAACTGCAATTGAACAGGTAGAGGCTTTACAGCCCGATGTGGTGTTAATGGATGTGAAAATGCCCGTCATGGATGGTAAAACCGCTACGGGTATTATCTGTCAGCAGTTTCCCAATGTTAAGGTATTAGTCCTGAGTACGTTTGATGACGATCAATACATTACTGAAACAATGAAAGCCGGAGCGAAAGGCTATTTGCTTAAAGATATGCCGCCGGAGGAACTCGCGCAGGCAATTCGGTTAGTTTATAAAGGATACAACCAAATGGGACCTGGGTTGTTAGAAAAAATAATTGCTAAAGTACCAAGTTCAGATTCGGATAGCTCCATATTGCAAGAGAAATTCAGCGCTTTGACTCCTCGGGAAAGAGATGTGTTACGCTGGATCGGCATCGGTTCTACCAATCGCCAAATTGGAGAGCAACTATATATATCGGAAACAACAGTCAAAACCCACGTTACCCACCTCCTGAACCGTTTAAACTTGAAGAACCGATCTCAGCTGGCAATTTACGCGAATTCGGTTTCTCATGGTGTCATTTAACAACGAGGAAGGCGAAAGTGGGGAGTGAAACTACCACATTACCATACATGATTGCTGTTGTAGAGCAGGTGAGAGCGACATATCCAAGAGAAACCGACTCGCGTGTTTTATAAATCTATTTATTTGGAGTGCTTTGACTTTGAGCAGGTGGAGGAGTGGATGTAGCTGTTGTCTGAGTGGATGGGATAGTTTGTACAAGCGGTGCAGGTACGCTGACTGCAACTTGTAGCGTTAGGACGTACACGCTGCCAGTCGGAATTTCTACTTGTCTGGTAGTCTTGGGAGAACTTAATCCTGAGATGATGCCTAATCCAGTCCCAACAGAGGTTCCTATATTATCTGTATTAGTGTTGCTTGCCTTACTTGAAGAAAAGACTCTAAATACAGAACCAGCTAACTGGCTGTAGACTCCCTGATTTTCTTGAGCTTGTGAAGCGCCACTAGTGGTAGTATTGATTTTACCGGGAATCCAAGCACTTGATGCGAATATAGGAACAACTCGCCCACCAATAACGATAGACTCAGCCTTAATTTGAGCGCCACCATTAACAGGTTGAATTTGAATGCTGACAGGAGAATTAACCGGAGCAATAACGTTACCTTTACTATCTAAAATTGGATGGGTAAGAGAGGCAGCGCTTGCTTGACTTTTTTTTTTACCGGCATCAAATGTCACAGATGTGGGAAAAGTAATCGCGATCGCGGAAGATTGGGGAATCGTGACTTCTTGGCTTTGAGTAGGAGTTATTAATCCTTCAGCTAGTACAGTCATCGTCGGAAAAGCACAAATGGATGGAATGGATATGGCAATTAGAGTATTCAACAAAATACGCTTATTCATTACGGTATTCCTCTTACAGTATTTCAGTATTTTTTAAAACTATAATCATGGGTAGGGGCTTTTCGCCGAACTGACTTCATCGTAAAAATTTACTACTGAATAAACATCATCAAAATATCTCGATTATTACCTATACTTTCTAAGTAAATCTTTCTCCAACTTTCGTTGTAGTTATAAACAGACTATTTAATGAACATTTATAGAACTTACGCAAGCGTCACAATATAAGCTCAACTGACACTTTCTATCACACTACCCTATGTCGCAATGATGAAACTCATGCTGAATCGTCTTGCTTCTTATGCTTTACTTTATAAATCACCGCTTAATTCCCTAACTTCATTAAAATATAACCAAAAAGACAACCAAATAAGAAAAACAATAATATGCAAACTGATATGAGCGGAATTACAATCGCATATACACCTAATTCAGAACTGAGTTCAGGTGAACCTGTATTCATACTAGATATCTTTATTATGTAAATGATGAAAATGATTAAAGATGTAATAAGGATTGAAGCAGGTAAATAAGACGCTCGAAGTAAAGTAATTGTCGGTAAATTAAGTTTTTCAGCAAAAATATCATTCCATATAATCATTAAAATGCAACCAACAGAACCAGAGATAAAGAAAATATCTAGTATGATAATGAAGCTCATTACACCTATACCCAAAAGTCCAGAAAAAAAACTCATGAAATTAGCAATCATTTTAAATACCTTTATTGGCTAGAGGTTACCGGATTTGTGGTGCAATTTGCTGTGGATGGTTGGTAGTTACTCTGATTGCCTATACCTTCACTCTTAGACAGCGTAAATTATCCATCTTTCCAGTCCCCTACAGATTAGCGATGCCCTTGGCCACGGCTTAAGCCGTATCGCCTATTTTTTGCGACTTCCCATATAGCATTGATTGCCTTATTTGTCAATGCGTAAGTCCGGAAATAATTGCTAAAGTACCAAGTTCAGATTCGGATAGCTCCATATTGCAAGAGAAATTCAGCGCTTTGACTCCTCGGGAAAGAGATGTGTTACGCTGGATCGGCATCGGTTCTACCAATCGCCAAATTGGAGAGCAACTATATATATCGGAAACAACAGTCAAAACCCACGTTACCCACCTCCTGAACCGTTTAAACTTGAAGAACCGATCTCAGCTGGCAATTTACGCGAATTCGGTTTCTCATGGTGTCATTTAACAAGGAGGAAAGCGAAAGTGGGGAGTGATGTGTTGCTTGAAGGCTTTGCCTGTTGTCTTCAGAAGCGCACTCAGGTGGTGTAAGCTGATACGAAGTTAAATAGCAAGAGATATTTAAAATAGCGTCTTATGTCGATTATTGCTCTAAGAGCATGGTATGTTGAAAAGTATGAGCCAATGCAAGAACTGGAAAAACGTTCGCCAGATATTCGCCTTAGTAAAAAAAGCTTACTGAAATCGGCACTAAGAGCGGACTTCTTGGAAGAAAGTGAGGACGTAAAAAATTCAACTTGGTTTAGGCACTACCTAGAAGGAGAAAATGTTGAATTTTATATTGAGGGCAGTGGTGGCTATTGCGTAGCTAACATTGACTTGATCAGTCATGAAATTTATTTCACCAAGCTAGCATTATTAGCGCAATTAGAACCAACAATTTTTTTGTGCCATCAAACTGAGTTTATCACAGCCAGCGATGCTTTGCGAGAGGAACTACTTCAAAGTCTCGAAATTTTGAACTTGCGATCGCGTTTACCTTTAAAATTAATAGAATCCTACCGTCCCAAGGATGCTCCTCTGCGATTGGGTAGCTCCATAATGCGAAAAATTCGGAGGAGTTTGTTATTTATTGCTGACGCCACACCGATTGCTAGTATTGACGGGAAAGAAACTTCCCAACTTCTCCCCAGTCCTCATGTTTGTGTTGAAATTGGCTATGCTATCCAAAGCAAACGTTCCGAGCAAATTTTGCTAGCACAAATGCAGCGAAAAGACTTATCAGGGCAGTTTCCTTTTGACTTACCACCAACACAATTTCTGCAGTTTCATGACAGTACGGATCTCAGTAAAATCTTACTCCAAGTCCTGGAAACTCAACTAATGCGATTTAAATTATTTTTTTGAAATTCTGGGATTGATTTCGGGCTATTTTGCTCATGTGCAGGTAGTCGTGACAGCTTTCGTGGATTGACAGTTAAAACCGATATCCGAGGAGCTTCATTCCCACTATACTGTCTGCCAGACTGTCTGGTAGACAATAGTGTACAGTACGGTAGACAGGAGCATCAAAGTGGAAGACAGTATACCAGACTTCATGATCGCATATGCGATCGCCCTTTCTCGTACACCTAGCTAAACTCGGTCAGGAATTTATGGAAAAAAGCTAATATCAGTAAGATATTACGTCAATCTAAGTTCATTCGTGCTGGAATCAAGCATTACTCAGAAAATAAGTGATCGATATCTCTTGAGTGATGGAGAATCCTAACAACTTCAATCCCATCATCAAGCTTGATACAAAACACAATATAAGGCTTTACAGGGAAACTCCTGAGTTGATCGCGTAAATCTTCTCGCATTTTTCCGATATCTGGAAACTGAGCTAGAATTGGCAACCGATTTAAGATTTTAGCAATTTGCTGATCCGCAGCAATTTGATTATTTTGGGCAAGATAAACCCAAATATCCTCCAAGTCTTGTTCTGCAAGTTGAGAAATTTTGTAACGATTCATGGAGCTTGTTCAAGGTTGAGTTTGCGTCGTCCTCGTTCTTTAATAGTTTGCAGCAAATTTGGTAAAGACTCGTCATCACATTCTCTATATTGTCCATTCTGTAACTGTTCTACACCTAGAGCGATATCGCGCTGTAGTGCTTCTAACTTGAGTTTGCGTACTTCTGCTTCCGAACTTTCTAAGCGTCGCATCATCTCCTGAAAGCTGCTCGCATCTTGAATGACAATTTCTGCTTTGCCATTAACTGTCAGTATCAGTGGGGATTTTGTCGCTTTAATTTGTTCGATAAACTGTTTGACGTTGCGTTTGAAGTCTGTAAGGGGGTGAATATTTTCGAGGTTAATCATAATAATGAAGTATTTAATTCAG
>CAZZVG010000585.1:0-4881 GCA_964657295.1 Iningainema sp.
ACGTTAATAGATCTAACATTAAGGGCGTGCTTTTAGCTATTAATCACCACGCTAATTCTAGATATAGAGGATATCTTCTCTCGGTTCAATATACCTTTTTCGTCGCTGAAGAAAGATTTGACAACTATGTAAGGCGGGATGTGACCCCACAACACAGTAGTGTCTTAATTGTGCAATATAAGGCAAGCTGTTAAATATCAGTCAATTACATGACTTATCACACATATATCACTGATGTCCTAGTTGTGGGAGGCGGTACGGGAGGGACTGCAGCAGCGATCCAAGCCGCACGTCGTGGAGTCAAAACTATTCTTGTAAGTGAGGGATCTTGGTTGGGAGGAATGCTGACTTCTGCTGGGGTGTCAGCACCGGATGGCAATGAATTAGAAGCTTTTCAGACTGGTTTGTGGGGAGAATTTTTGCGGGAATTGCAGCACAGACAGCCAGGAGGATTAGACAACAGTTGGGTAAGCTTATTTAGTTACGATCCCCGTATAGGGATGGAGATTTTTACTGATTGGGTACGAGAGTTGTCACTGCATTGGATTAAGGGACAAGTTCCAATGGAAGTGATTCGGCAGGAAAATTGTGTTACAGCAGTCCGGTTTGCAAATTTTATTGTCAAAGCCAAAATTATTCTCGATGCTACAGAATTAGGAGATTTACTGGCATTATCAGAGATCCCTTATCGGTGGGGTTGGGAATTGCAATCTGAGTGGGGAGAACCCAGCGCACCAAGCGATTACAACGATCTGACTTCCCGATACCCAGTGCAATCTCCAACTTGGGTGGTGCTGATGCAGGATTTTGGTGAAGCCGTTGCCCCAGAAATCGAGAATGCACCTAATGATCGCCCATCGCTGTTTGCTGGTGCTTGGGATGGTTATGGTGTAGAGAAATTTTTGAATTATGGACGTTTGCCAGGAGGTGTATTTATGATCAACTGGCCCGTTCATGGTAATGATTACGCTGAGAACCTAGGGCGATTGTTAGATCCGCACATGAGGCATGAATTTCTACTTGAATGCCGCTTTTGGAGCCAAAATTTTGCCTCTTTTATCCAAAAACAACTTGGTCGTCGTTACGGCTTGGCCGAACAAGTCTTTTCTTCTTCCTTCGCTCTTGGCGCTTACGCTCTTCATCCCTACTACAGGGAAAGCCGTCGCTTGGTGGGAGTATCGACTTTACGAGAACAAGATATTTTGCCCATAGCCGGAGGACGGGTGGCATCTTTGAACAGGGATGCCATCGCTATTGGGAATTACCCCAACGATCACCATTATCCAGGGATTGATTTTCAGCTACAACCTAAATCCATTCGCTGGGGAGGACGTTGGACGGGGACTCCTTTCACAATTCCCTATAGTTGCCTCATTCCTGCACAAACAGATGGTTTATTGGTGTGTGAAAAGAATATTTCCGTGTCTCATCTTGCTAATGGGGCAACTAGACTGCAACCTGTTGTTATGGGTATTGGTCAAGCTGCGGGAATGGCTGCAGCTTTGTGCGTTGAATTAAATTTAAGCCCTCGGAATTTGCCTGTGAGAACATTGCAAGCCGCTTTGTTACAAGAGCCATTGCCTGTCGCACTTGTGCCTTTGTTTAATTTACTACCTAACCATCCTGATTGGCTGCACTGGCAACTGTATTACTTGGAGAATCCAGACGCTTATCCACATGACGGTAACTGCCCTAGTTCATTGCCTACTCAGCACTGTTACTTTCAACAAAATTACGTGACATTACGGTCAAATAAGTGTTTTCAAGGCATTTTTCACCACTTAGCTATGCAGGATTACAGATTTACCATTACCGCACCACTTGAACACCATCGACTCTGTGTGCAACTTGTAACTGTGCGATCGCATATTGATGAGGAACTACAACGGTGTATCAACTCGTCTTCGCTCACAATTTGGGGTCGTCTGAATCTCGCTGCCGATTGGTTACTGATTGAACAGATAGACAGCAAACAAAAAAGATTTTTTCAGTAAAGAACAATACTATTTAGTGAATTCTCCGGATGCACTAAAAGAAACTAAGTATTAGGTAGAAGAGAGTTCCAAAATAAACATCTGCTATGCGTGGTACCATTTCACTTTTAGTCACAAGTCTACTACTTGGTTGTCTCGCTTTTGACTACCAAGCAATGGCATCAGACACACTACAACCTACTTCTAATTCAACACAATTAGTATCGGGAAGATCTAAACCCAAACCTCCTACTTATCGCGGTAGCGGACGTAGAGATATGGGAGTTTCAGGTGTAGAAATGCCATAATTTAATCGTAAATACCTTGTTGTCGCACCAACAAAGGTAAATGTCTCTTTTTGTAGTTGCAATTGTTTTATGGCAAGGGAATCAAAGTAGTATAATTAACATCTACAAATTCCCGATGACGAGCAACTACATAACATCGTATACAAAAACTTAGGCAATATTTCAGTATTTGCTCTACAGCGTTTCTGTATACATCTTTAGCCATTCCAGTGCTTTAAAAGCTAAGTAAGTATGCTTTTTGTATCATTAGCATACATTGGCTGCTCAAACAAGCCAGAATCTCCAGATCGCAATCTTCATATTGTTTAGGAAAAATGGTCACTTGGTGTCACTTGAGCTATTGGATGAAGCTTAAAGTGCATCTATCATAAACACTTGCATTTTTTCTAGGAAAATAGTTATATCTGTACTAAGTTGCATCTTACGCTCCTTAGAATTGCGTTTCATGCTGATCAAAGTTATGAGTTAGCGCAGACAAAATCATTATGAGTTCGTAGTTGTGCTTTATCGTTCAAGCGCAACTACAAAAAAATCTAAATTTTTATGTTTCGTTACATAGCTTAATTTTTTGACGACTCCCAACAGGATGGCAAAGCGAGTACTGTTAACTGCGGCAGCATCCTTTAGAGGTGCAGGCAATCGGTTAATATGCGATTTAGTAAATCAGGTTTCCCGCTCAAAAAATCTTTAACATCTTGGTTGCCCTTTTGCTGATTGCATTCATGGCACGCCAGTGTAAGATTACTCACCCTGTCCCGTAAAAGGTTATAGTCACTAACCCCCGGCTGTCAGCCGAGGGCTTGAAAGCGGAAGATTAACCACCTTTCAATTTCAGTTTAAAACAGTGTCTAGCTTACGGATTAAGGAACGAAAACCAGACGCAAAATTTTGCATCTGGTTTTTTGCTCACCTTATAATTCTGACACAGGTTTACGAGCAATCAAATACTTACTCATAAAGTGAACCTGCGTGTCAATATTCTCAAAGCCTGCTCTCTCTAAACGCTCTACCAGGTTATCAGTCATGTAATGCTGATAGTAGGGTTCGTGGAAAGCTTCCGGAAAGTCTTGCATCATAAATTCCAGATCGGGAGAATCACTCATTTGAATTGAGTCACAGATAATAAAGGTTCCTCCTGGTTTAGTAACTCGGAAACATTCATCTATAACCCTTTGACGCACTGCGGCTGGTAACTCGTGGAATAGGAAAACAGAAGTCAGAGCATGGAAATAGTTATCCAAGTATGGTAATTCTTCAGCATTTGCTTGTAAGAGTTGCGGTAATTCTCCGGGAATTTGGGATAACAGTTCGTTTGCTTTACGTAAGTAAGCGGGTGACAAATCTGTGCCATACAGTGATGCTTGAGGCAAAGTTGCCCGAATAAAGCGCATGGTACGACCAGTTCCACAGGCTACATCTAAGACGCGTACTTGTCGTGGGTGTAGAGATGTTGTACGTAACGTTTGTGCAATTGCTGCCTTCAGGGGAGCAAGAATTCGTCGCCGCATCGCATCTGCCGAACCGCCAAAGAGAATTTCTACCTGCAAGTCGTACAGGTTCGCTGACAAATCACTCAAGTAGCCATCTGTCTGATGATGAAAGTTCTGTATGTAGTAACTGGGATAACCAACGGTATCCACATTTGAAGAAAACTCTTGGTATTTTTTCTGCTTAACGCGCTCCCAACGTTGAGGTAAATCCAGCAACTCAATAGGATAGTAACGGAAAAAGTCTTCCCAAGGGTTATCAAAGAGGGCACTTTTAGGATATACACCCGAATCAGCATCTTGCCAATCCACTTCCAGCAGATTATTCAGTCTTGCTTGAATTTTAGCTATAACCTCGGGTGGGAGAGGTTTGGTCTGCGTCTCTTGGGGGGAGATCATATTCTTTAGGCGTGTGCCTATGATTTTGTGAGCTAGACCAAAGTAATTTTTCCCCTGTTGGAAAGTCTGGTAGCCCAGCTTTGTTAATGTGTCAGACATGAGAATGGCTAGAATTCTTGTTACTTTTATTTATCTAACTTAAATAATATTAACTAATAAATCATGAGCCTTAGGAAAGGTGGTGTAGAAACAAACAATATTTCCTTTAACTGTATTGGGACAGTCATTATATATTTTTGAGAAAATCTGAATTCTGTAGCGTACACTACAGAATTTTGTGCTATATTCTTAGATAGAGATAAAAAAACAACCAGGGAGGGTCTTGATATGTCTACCCAAGAGAAAGCTCGTGCATTAATGATGCGTCACTACCAACTGATCAAGAATCGTCAACAATCTATGCTGGGACGTGCTGGCGAAGAACTGGGTCGTTCTGGAGAAACATCGCACTACTGGAATCCTATTCAAGGAAAAATAGATTACAATGCTCGGATCGCATATGAGCGCAGTCATGCAGCCATGAGCTAAAAAAAGCCACCCACTTGTTCGGGTGGCTTGAGATGGTCATGTTAACAGCTAGCTAATAGCTATTAAGCATCGTAGTAAAGGGCAAACTCGTAGGGATGGGGACGTAAGCGTAAGGGGTTAACTTCATTATCCAGCTTGTAGGAAATCCAAGTTTGAATGAAGTCTTCGGTGAACACACCTGGTTCC
>CAZZVG010000586.1:0-4877 GCA_964657295.1 Iningainema sp.
AGGCGACTGGCGTGGTGAGCTTCCGCTACAGATTTTCCAAGTAATCTTTGAGCGCATTATTTACCAACTCAGTCATGGACTTTCCTTGGCTTTCAGCAGCTTTCTTGAGATGGCTGTAAACTTCATCTTTGACGCTAATGCGATGCCGTGCTTTGTTTGATGCCGTGGTTGTATTGGCGATCGCAACTACTTGCTCTTCACTTTCTCCTGCCACGGATGCAGTTGTCGAGTCTGCCATTGTCTCCACTAAACCATCGCTGTCGTCGCTTATCTTTGAGAAAACAGCAGTTTCCGATTCGTACTGAGCCGCAAACTCGCGGATGGCATTGAAACCGACGCGATCGCAAAAATCCCCAAAACTTTCTTCTGGTTGGCGTGACTGTCGGAAGTACACAAAAATTGGTTCAAGCTGGGTTTCCAAATCGTTATGGTGCAGCCGCTCCATATAAGGTAATGCCAGCCGCGTTTGATTTGGCGAACCTCCCAGCCACAGTTGGTAAGCTTCCGGAGCGCTACCAACAAAGCCAAGTTCCGCCATATAAGGACGAGCGCAGCCATTAGGGCAGCCCGTCATTCTTACCACAAAATGTTCTTTTTGTAAACCTAAATTATCTAAAAGTGCGCGAATTCGCTCCAAAATTCCCGGTATTGCTCTTTCTGATTCGGTAATTGCCAAGCCGCAAGTCGGCATTGCTGGGCAAGCCATCGCATACCTAACTAGAGGTTCGATTAGCTCAGGATCAAAGACAACGCCGTGACTGTTGAGAATCTTTTGAATTGCTTGCTTGTTTTTGGGTGCAATATCGCAAAAGATGACGTTATGGTGGGGTGTCAGGCGGATGGGTAAGTTAAAATTCTCAACAATTTCCCGCAAAGCAGTTTTCAGTTGAAAGCTTCCTTCATCCTTAATACGACCATTGTCAACGGAAATGCCTAAGAAAAGTTTCCCGTCACCTTGTTCGTTCCAACCCAGAAAGTCTTGATATTTAAAGTCTGGCAGGGGTTTAACGGGTGCAAGTTCTTTGCCAAAATATTTTTCCACCATCGATTGAAACTTCTCAACGCCCCAATCGTGCATTAAATATTTTAATCTAGCGTGACGACGATCCGTGCGATCGCCGTAATCTCTTTGAGTAGCGACAATTGCCTTAATGATGTCGTATACATCTTCTTTTGCTACATAGCAAATTGGATCTGCCAAACGAGCAAAAGTTTCTTCCTTGTTATGTGTTCTTCCTAAACCGCCACCAGCAAATATGTTAAATCCCTCTAATTCAGAAGAGTCATTAGTAATGACCACCAAAGAGAGGTCTTGAGTGTATACATCAATCGAATTATCCCCTGGAACCGTCACAGAAACTTTAAACTTCCGGGGCATATAGTTAGAACCATAGATAGGTTCTTCTTTGTCATGGAACACTGTCCCAGTTCCATTGCGCTGCCTTGCCGCCTTCACCTCTGGATTTTCTTCGGCGCTGACTGCCATTTCTCCATCCAGCCAAATCTCGTAATAAGCGCCAGTTTGTGGTGTCAGTAATTGAGCAATATTATCAGCATATTCCCAAGCATACTGATACTCAGGCTTATTTTTAAACGGAACAGGGGGAGCCATAACGTTACGGTTCAAGTCGCCGCAAGCGCCCAACGTTGAACCCAGATTTTTGATAATAGCGGCAATTGATGCCTTGAGATTTTTCTTCAAAATCCCGTGAATCTGAAATCCTTGACGAGTGGTTGCTCGCAGGGTGTGATTACCATAATCATCAGCCAACTTATCCAAGGTTAGATAGAGTTGTGGCGGTACAAACCCACCAGGATTTCTCGTCCGTAGCATGAACTGGTAATCTTTCTCCTGTCCCTTAACCCGATTGTCGCGGTTATCCTGCTGGTAAGAGCCATGAAACTTCAGAATTTGAACCGCATCTTCACTAAAGTGAGTTGTGTCCTGAAGTAATTCAGTTGCTACTGGTTCGCGCAAAAAATTGCTATGTTCCTTGAGGACTTCTACTTTGGAAGGCTTAGGGTTTGCGTTTGGAGGAGAAGCAGATTTAACCATTAGAGTGGTACAGTATTCTCAAATAAGGCATCAGTAAGCGCCGAAGTCGGAAGTTACAAGCAACCTTTCGGCTATTTCATCCTCGGCAATTCGGTCGGAATAAAGAGGATTTTAAAATTTTAACATGATAAAAAGCTGGATTTATCAGTGCTTAAACACTTAGTAAACCCAGCTATATTTATTATGAGTTAAATGTGTGTCCCTGTTACACTTTTTTTGCTCTTGTCTGTCATGAGTCATGAGTCCTTTGTCGTAAATGACTAGTGACCAGTAACTAAGGACAACCCTGCTAAATGTGTAACAGCTTTTGCGATATTTCAGTCTTATCTAAAGCGTAAGCCTACACCACTATTAATGCTCAGGGCAGAAGCTGGACTGTTTTTGTAAGTATTAACTCCTAAAGTCGCATTGCTGTAAACCATAAAGTTTTTAGAGACTTCAGATTCTACACCAGCAGTTACCGCTACCCCGTTTTTGTTACCCAAAGGAGTTGGTTTGCCTTGATCTTCTACAAAAGAGTAGCCAGCACCTACATAAGCGTTAGTGTTTTTAGCAATTCCTGCATCTACGGAAACTTGGGGAACCACCGTAGCCGTCTCATTACTCCAAAGGACATGAGTGCGTACAGAAAGAGGTGTATTATCTAACTTTAAGCGACCTGTCACATTCCCACCGAATGTGGCTGCATCACCACCAGTTTTACTACCACCATTTGTAACTCCAGCAGAAATACCAGCACCAACATAGCTTGCATCAGTTCCTTTCTCTTCAGCAGAAGCTTGAGCAGCTGAAAGAAACATCGGAGCAACTACTAAGGAAGACAATGCAGAAATAGTCACAAAGGACTTAAGAAAGTGTTGCATATTTTTTCCAAAATCTTGTAGGGGTTACCTTTATACTCAATGTCGGAAAAGAAACAAAAAGGTTCCATAACTGCCTTCCAAATTGTTTAATTTAGTGTTCTTATTGATTCACAAAGTTGAATTATGTTTTTCCTCTTAAATCTCTGACAAAGCTGTTATAAATACATATAAGAAAGTTTTTTGTCCGGAAAATTATCTGCAATATCAGACACTTTTATAATTGGCACACGTAAGTAGATCTAACAAAACCTACATATGTAAACAAATGTTGAAATGCTTTAAGAAGACAGTTAACAATATAAATATTTGATCATAAGGAGAGAGAATTATGTCAACCACTGCAAAAACCTTATCGGCTTTAATGGGGTTGTGTGTAGGTGATGCTTTAGGTGTGCCGGTTGAGTTCACAAACCGGCACGAACGGGTTCAAACTCCTGTAACATCAATGCAGGGTTATGGAACTTGGAATGTACCACCTGGCACATGGTCTGATGATAGTTCGCTAACATTTTGCTTAGCAGAATGTCTTTGTCAGGGGTTTTCGTTGGAAGCTATAGCCAATTCCTTCTCTTGTTGGTATAACGAAGCATACTGGACTGCTCGCGGTGAGGTATTTGACGTTGGGAATACGACGTTCCTGGCGATTAAGAATTGGCAACAGGGAGTTGCACCTCTAGAAGCTGGCGGAAAGAGTGAAAAAAGTAACGGAAATGGTTCTTTAATGAGAATCTTGCCAATCGCTTACTATCACAAAACCTTGAGTTTTTCAGAACTGATTTTGCGGACGCATCAAGTCTCTTGTATTACCCACGCCCATTTAAGATCACAAATGGCCTGCGGTATTTACATCAGTATCGCAGTTTCTCTTTTGGAAGGCACTGGACTGCAAACTGCTTACGAAGAAGGGTTACAAAAAATACATCAAATTTACTCTGCATCTGAGTACGCTACAGAAAAGTCGTATTTTGCCAGGGTTTTTAGTGGAGAGATTGCCAAGTTGCCAGTAGAGGAAATTCGTTCCAGTGGCTATGTTGTGGATACCCTGGAAGCTTCACTCTGGTGTTTGCTCAATAGTTCTTCCTACGCCGAAGCAGTGCTCAAAGCAGTGAATTTAGGCAGTGATACGGATACAACTGCCGCTGTTACAGGGGGATTGGCAGGAATTTATTATGGGGTGGAAAATATTCCTCCACAATGGATTGAGGAAATTGCCCGTAAAGAGGACATTGTTGATTTAGCAATGCGCTTAGCAACTGCTATTTACAGCTTTTGCGAGTAGTTCTTTCTGGAGTGGGGAGAAGCCACTGTGCCTTAATAGGAGCAGAGTATTGAGAATTCAAACATCAGCAGAAGCCCCCTATGTTTGAATTTTGGGTGTCTGCCGCGTGATAACAAGTGACGTCCCTAACTGAACCTTATTTACTAGACATCATAAGACATCGTTCGACAATTCCTGCTTCAACCAGCGGAGTCGGCTCCTGACTGTCCACAGGCATCTAATTTCGGATGGTTCCCACCCTACTACTAATATGTTCAAATGGCACTTGTGCCAGATTTAAAGATGCATGTAAGTCCCGATCCTCCGTGTGGCGGCATTCCGGATTAGTACAAACAAACACTCTATCTGAGAGTTTTAAAGTTTGATTTTTTTGAAAGCACATCCTGCACTGCTTTGATGAAGGATACCACCGATCGACAATGTCGAGCTTTGTGCCAAAGGTGGGAGCTTTGTATTGTAGTTGACGGCGGAACTCATAGAACCCTAAATCACTGACGGCAAGTGATAACTTGGAGTTAGCAATCATGCCCTGAACATTTAGGTCTTCTATTCTTACATGTGCATACTTCTTACAGATCTTTGTTGTTGACTTATGTAGAAAGTCAATACGTTTGTTTGCTATTCTCTGATGGCGACGTGCTAACTTTTTCAAGTATTTCTTAGCATTATTAGAAGTAGG
>CAZZVG010000587.1:0-4870 GCA_964657295.1 Iningainema sp.
TCTGCCAGGAACCCCCGTACTTTACTACGGTGATGAAATTGGCATGGGAGATAACGTTTATGTAGGCGATCGCAATGGTGTACGGACACCAATGCAGTGGAGTTCGGATCGCAATGCGGGTTTCAGTCGCGTCAACCCTCAGAAGTTGTATTTACCCGTCATTCTTGATTCGGAATATCACTACGAGGCGGTTAACGTTGAAGCACAACGGGCTAACCCTAATTCCCTTTGGTATGCAATGAAACGCTTGATTGCTACCCGCAAGCGATTTCAGGCATTGGGTAGAGGCAGCTTTGAATTACTGCCACTAAATAACCGCAAAGTTCTTGCCTTTACCCGCACCTACGAAGAAGAACACATTTTAGTCGTAGTCAATTTCTCCCGCTTTGTACAAACAGTCGAATTAGACTTATCGGCTTTTGAGGGAGTCGAACCAGTGGAAATTTTTGGGCAGACAAAATTCCCAGCTATTGGAGATTCACCCTATTTCCTCAGCCTCAGCCCTTATGGGTTTTACTGGTTGACTCTGACACGTAAACCCACCTTAACCCAAGCACCTAAACCTCCAGCAGAACTACCGACACTCGTTATTAATAGTGAGTGGCAAAATGCTTTTTCTCAACTTCAGTCTATCGAGACACGAAATTTTGTATCGCAACTCGAATTAATTCTGTCAGATTACCTGTATACCTGTAGCTGGTTTGGCGGCAAAAACCGAAGGATTCAATCGGCTAAAATTACTGAGTCAATTTCAGTGCCTTATGATTGCTTGAAGAGTCATTGTCAGAGTATTGTAGAAACAGGGACAATTGTTTGGTTGCAAGTCGAGTATATCCAAGGAACCCCCGAAACTTACCTGCTGCCTCTAGCTTACGCAGAAGGTGAGCGAGCAGTGCAGCTTATAACAGAAACGCCGCAATTTGTGATCTGCCGCCTTCAAAGAACAGCTGGGAGCGAAACAGTTTCATCATCTCAGGATTCAGGACTCAGGAATGATTTAGGCGGAGTTTTATTTGATGGCATAGTCGATGAAAACTTCACGACTTTCCCCTTAGCGGCGATCGCCCAAAATCTTTCCTACAAGGGATTAACAGGAGAACTTTCAGCTACAGCCACAGATTTATTTGCCCAGTTGAGCGGAGATGCTTCTGACTTGGAAGCGACAGTACTCAAGGGACAACAGAATAATAATTATGTCATTTATGGCGATCGCCTGTTCTTAAAGATCTTCCGCAAAGTTGAGGAGGGTTTGCATCCCGATTTGGAAATCCGGCGTTTTTTGAGCGAGAAAAACCAAATCAAACACTTTGCTCCCATTGCGGGCGCATTAGAATATCGTCGTCCTCAGCGGACAGGGGTAGGATTGACGACTGTGGGGATCTTACAAGAGTTTATCCCCAATACCCGAAGTAGCTGGGACTATACTCTTGATAGCTTGCAAGACTTCTTTGATCAGGTGATCACACAGCATGCAGAAATTACCGAAGTACCTGTTTATTCCGGTTCACTGTTAGATTTACAAGATGTTAAGATTCCCGAACTAGCTGCACAAACCTTCGGTTCCTATTTAGTCAGCATCCAAAGATTGGGTGAAAGCACGGCAGAATTGCATATTGCCTTGGCTTCTGCCCCTGAAAATCCCGACTTTGCACCAGAACCGTTTTCATCTTTGTACCAGCGATCGCTCTACCAATATTGTCGCAATCTCACAGGACAAGTCTTCTTGTTATTGAAAGATCGACTACAGTTCTTATCGCCCAACGCCCAAGATTTAGGATCTAAGGTTCTTCTTCGCCAGGAAGAGATCCTCAGACGTTTCCAATTAATCGTCAACCAAAAGATGACAGCCATGCGTACTCGCTATCATGGCGATTACCATTTGGGAAAAGTGCTTTACACAGGCAAAGACTTCATTATCTTTGATTTTGAAGGTAGAGAAGCTCGCAGTTTGAGCGAAAGAAGGATGAAGCGATCGCCTCTACGAGACGTAGCCGGAATGTTGTTATCGTTCAATTATGCTGTCAATCAAGCGCTGCAACTAGAGATCGAAAGAGGAATGATTCGCTCTGATGATCTCCCTCTGATGGAAGCTTGGAGTCAGTTTTGGTATACCTGGGTCAGTGCAACTTATTTAAAGAGTTATCTCAAAGTTGCTAGTCAACACTCTTTTCTACCGAAGGCAAAAACCGAACTGCAACTGCTCCTAGATGCTTTTCTTTTAGAGAAAGTTATCAGTGCCGTAGATAATGAACTCAAGCACCGTCCCGAATTCGTGGAAATTCCACTTCGATTAGCTCTGCAATTTAGTCAGGGTATTATATCATAAAGTTCGTTACTAGTCAATAGTCATTGCTTAATTTGTCTGTAGAGACGTTTTAGAGAGCGTCTCTACCTCCTTAGGGAAACTCGTGGTTAAGCCCACGCCTTCAAAGAAGCGAAGAATGATTTAGGTTTGCTGAATGTAGTGCCATTAAAGTACTTTTTTATACTAAAACTATCTAAAGTTGTATTTCTCAGCACTGTTTTGGCTGATTCCATTTATCTGCTAACATCCTCCTAAAGATAGGCTCAAAAAAAACCGCTTATGCCAAATAATGAGCAAAGCTATAACTTTAAAAATAAAGTTTTTTTAAGCCAAAGTTTTATCCTCTAGATTGACTATGTTCTTAGCACTCTGGCCCGGTAATGTCTATCCGTTGGGAGCATCTTGGGATGGTAAAGGTACCAACTTCGCTCTGTTTAGTGAAAATGCCACAGGTGTAGAGCTTTGTTTTTTCGATAGAGACGACAAGGAAACCCGCCTAACTCTGACTGAAGTCAGCAACTTCGTTTGGCACGGTTATGTGCCAGGAATAGGACCAGGACAGCGGTATGGGTTTCGAGTACAAGGTCCCTATGCACCGAACGAAGGACATCGCTTTAACCCTAACAAACTGCTGATTGACCCGTATGCCAAAGCAATTGATGGCAATCTCAGAGGCAATGGCGCAGAAATATTTGGGTATGACTGGAACGGTTCGGAAGAAGACTTATCTTTCTGTGAGCTTGATAGCGGCCCGCTAATGCCAAAATCAGTGGTTGTGGATCAGTCCTTTGATTGGGAGGGAGATGAGCTACTACGAACTGAGTGGCACGAAACCGTAATTTATGAAACCCATGTGAAAGGGTTTACCAAGCTACATCCCGATGTCCCAGAAGAACTACGCGGTACTTATGCTGGTCTGGGACACAATGCCGCGATCGAGCATCTCCAAAGACTGGGGATCACGGCAGTCGAACTCATGCCCGTGCATCACTTTCTGGCTCTTCCAGGACACCTGACTGACAAAGGCCTCACAAATTATTGGGGCTACGACTCCATCAACTATTTTGCTCCTTACTCCGGCTACAGTTGTGGCTCATTGGGTGAACAAGTCAGGGAGTTCAAGGAGATGGTGAAAGCCCTGCATCGTGCAGGAATTGAGGTAATTCTGGATGTCGTTTACAACCACACCGGAGAAGGCAATCATTTCGGTCCGACACTAACTTTGCGAGGGATCGACAATGCCGTTTACTACCGTTTGGTAGAAGATGATCCCCGTTACTACATGGACTATACAGGCTGCGGTAATTCTCTCTACGTGCGCCAACCGCAAGTATTGAAGTTAATTATGGATAGTTTGCGGTATTGGGTATTGGAAATGCATGTAGATGGGTTCCGCTTTGATCTTGCCTCCGCGTTGGCACGAGAGCTATATGAAGTGAACAGTCTGTCAGCATTCTTTGACATTATTCACCAAGATCCAGTGTTAGCTGATGTGAAGCTGATCGCTGAACCTTGGGATCTGGGAGAAGGTGGCTATCAAGTAGGTCAATTCCCAGTTCTTTGGTCGGAGTGGAATGGGAGATTTCGTGATACGGTACGGGACTTCTGGCGTGGAGAAAATAGTACGCTAGGGCAATTTGCTTATTGTTTCACTGGCAGTCCAGATTTGTATGCAACGAATGGGCGGCGACCAAATGCGAGTGTAAACTTTATTACAGCGCACGATGGCTTCACCCTGAACGATCTGGTGAGCTACAACGAGAAACATAACGAAGCTAACGGTGAAGACAGCCGAGATGGAGAAAGCCACAACCGTTCCTGGAATTGTGGGGTGGAAGGTGTAACAGATGATACAGAAGTGCTGGTGTTGCGGGAACAGCAGCGGCGGAACTTATTAGCAACTCTGATCCTGTCTCAAGGTATCCCAATGTTATTGGGAGGAGATGAAATGGGGCGGACTCAGATGGGTAATAATAATGCCTACTGTCAAGATAATGAAATTTCTTGGTTTGATTGGGAATTGCCAGACGGAAATCAAGATTTGGTGAATTTTGCCCGCGAACTCATCTACTACCGCAAACAACACCCAGCATTTCGGCGGCGGAAGTGGTTCCAAGGCAGACCAATCAAAGGACAGGGCATCAGTGATATTGCTTGGTTCAACCCAGATGGCAGTGAGATGACTGAGGAACAGTGGGATGTTGGTTATGCCAAGGCAATTGGAGTTTTCCTAGATGGAAACCAACTTCCGAGTGTGAATCGCCGAGGCGAACGCATTAGCGATGACAGTTTTGTCCTGTTTTTTAATGCCCACTATGAAACGATAGAGTTCACCCTACCAACGGCACTAGGAATAGGAGACAGACAGTGGACTGTTGATATTGACACAAAGGAACCTCGTTTTATCCAAGAAGAAAAGCTTTACACAGGCAAACACTCTGTACCAGTCGTCGCGCGATCGCTTGTGGTGTTACGTCGTCTAGGTTAGGGGGACTCGGCAGTCGGGTGAACAAAAACAAACATCGATTTTGAAGGTAAGCAAAAAAACTCTTTTTTCACTTCGTG
>CAZZVG010000588.1:0-4869 GCA_964657295.1 Iningainema sp.
CCTCCCGTCTTCTCCTCAACGCTGAATCGTGTTTGCTGATTGGTTAAATAACATCGCTCGCGACTTCTCAATATCTAGAGTTTGATTTTTGAAAGCCTCTGCCTTCTGGTAAGCACGAACTGTGGCAGGACGTGCTTGGATAGTCTCAAACCAGCGCTTGAGGTTGGGGAAATTTTCTAACTTCTGGTTTTGGCGCTCATATGGTACTATCCAAGGATAGCTCGCGATGTCTGCAATGGAGTATTCACCCGCAACAAATTCTCGATCTGCCAATCGCTTATCTAGTACTGCATACAAACGTCCCGTTTCATTCACGTAGCGATTAATCGCATAGTCAATTTTTTCCGGAGCATATTGACTGAAGTGGTGATTCTGTCCTGCCATTGGTCCCAAACCAGCCATTTGCCAGAATAGCCACTGAAGAACTTCAGCGCGATCGCGTAAATCTTTTGGAAGCAACTTCCCAGTTTTTTCCGCTAAATATACTAAAATCGCACCAGACTCAAAGACTGAAATCGGCTCGTCTCCAGTTGCAGGTTCACTGTCAACAATTGCAGGGATGCGATTGTTCGGCGAAATCTTGAGAAACTCAGGCTGAAATTGCTCGCCAGCACCAATGTTGACAGGAATAATGTTGTAAGGCAATCCAACTTCTTCAAGGAACATTGTAATCTTATGACCGTTTGGTGTTGTCCAATAGTAAAGTTCAATCATTGATTTTTCTCCTAATTTTGCATTGCCAACAAACTCTCATCAAAACTTTTCAACCCAAGGCCGCAGTTCCACTTCCCACGTCCAAGCACTTCGCGGCTGACGTATAATATTGAGATAAGTTTGGGCGATCGCATCCGGATCGAGCAGACTATCTGGATTGTCTACTGGTTCAGTGCGTTCTGCTGAGGCGATCCCACCATCGATAACGAAATGGGCGACATGGATATTCTGCGGAGCTAATTCTCGCGCAATACTCTGAGCCAAACCCCGCAGTGCAAATTTACCCATTGCAAAGGGAGCAGACCGAGGATAACCTTTGATACTTGCTGAAGCTCCTGTAAATAAGATAGTACCACCGCCTTGATTTAACATTCGTTTCGCAGCAGCTTGGGCAACGAGAAAGCCTCCAAAAGCAGTTATATCTAAAGCTTTCTCCACATCAGCCGGGTTAATATCAACAAAGGGTCCGTTTACTCGCCAACTTGGATTGTAAACGACAACATTTGGCGAACCCACACGACTTTCGACATCATTAAATAACTGCTGCACATCCTCTGGTTTCGAGACATCGCACGCAAAGCTACTAGCTCCAATCTCACTCTCTAGCTGACTGAGTTTATCAACCCGACGTGCGGCTAAAGCCACTGTCATTCCCTCGCTCGCAAACAACCGAGCTAAAGATGCACTCAGTCCGCTACCCGCTCCCACAATTAAAGCTATTGTTGACATACACACTCTTCTCCCAAGGTATATACAATCGCGATGATGAATCGGTTACAAGCCTGAGTCATTACGAATTATTTTGTTAACCTTGATAGGAATTTCCGACTCTATCTACAAAGACTTTATCTGCAAATGGCAACCTTCCAGGATTACCGCGAGGAACTGCAGCATAGCCAACACTTACTAAGACTGCGATCGCCAGATCTTGATCGTCTACAGCGCCGATTACTGCCTTCACTTTATCTTCCTCCCAGCCATTCATAAAGCAGGTAGACAAACCTAAACTTTCTGCTGCTAGTACTAAATGTGTAGCGGCAATCATGGCATCTTTGATCGCATACTCCCGGTTCTTCTCCTCTAATGCAGCATGAAACTGAGGGATGGCTGTTCTAAAATAGTTTACGTTATCCTCAGTCCATGTCCCATTTTGCACTGCTTGGTTGAAAATTGGGTTGAGATCTTTCTTCCAGCCAGCACCATCAGCAGCAAAGATGAAGGTTACAGGTGCTTGAACGATTTGCTGTTGATTCCAAGATGCTGCTGATAGCGCTGCTTTTTGTGCCTCATCTTGTACAAGAAGAATCCGCCAGTCTTGTAAATTAAAGCTACTCGGTGCTGCTACGGTTAACTCAACGAGTTGCTTGAGTAGTTCTGGGGTGATGGGATCTGGTTTGAAACTTTTAATCGAACGACGCTGGGCGATCGCACTCGGCACATCTAAAGGTTTAACTTGAACAATGGGATTCATTTTATTCTCCTCTTACAGAGTAGGTTAGAAAGCTTGAAAGCCCGCGAGCATGTATGTGACACATCATATCCCTGTCTTTATTTCCTTATTTCCATAATACCGAATAACTAAACTATACTCTACTTAATTGGATAATGCAATTATCAGGCTCCCGTCCAAAAACTTTTCGCTTCAAGTTAAGACACATAAGCGAGAAACGATCTAGGAGGGCGTTCTATGTAGGGTAAAACTTTGCGCCTTTGCGATGCCAGTCACCTGGGCGTGGGAAACCCCGAAGTTTGCCCCTCTTTGCAACTTCTCTCCGCCTGCAGTGACCCTGCGGGAAGCCCTTCGGGTGACGCTCGTGCCTCGCTACCGCTTCGCTAACGTCGCTAACGCTAACGCAGTCGCCGTGAGTTCGGGCTAACCCCGAAGTTTGCCCGGAGGGAAACCCTCCTGCAGCGCTGCCTCACCGCTCCGCGTCTTTGCGTGAGACAAAAAAGACGTAGTTTATTTACCTAAAAATTGCTATAATTTCCAGTTTTTTTGACTGGCGCACTTACAAACCTTTCAGAACACCATTGGTGGTGTTCAATAACTCTTTCGCTGTGTAGGGCTTCGACAAAAATGCTTTAACACCACTGCTCATCGCTGTCGCTACCTGATCGCTTGTGGCTAGTCCGGTGACAGCAATAATCTTGATTTGCGGGTTAATTTTTTGCAACGTGCGGATGGTGATTGTTCCATCCATAATCGGCATCATCATATCCATTAACACGGCACTAATTTCATCTTTGTGCTGAGCATATAGTGAGATCGCCTCAACTCCATCACGGGCACATAAAACTTTGTAGGCGAACGTTTGCAGCAATGTTTTGGCTAACTCACGAATAGGAGCTTCGTCATCTACCACCAGAAGCAACTCGCCATGTCCTCTTGGCAGTTCTATATTTTGGGGTGGCGGCATTTCCGTTCCCAAAACTGCTGGCAAATGTACCTTAAATTGGGTGCCGAGTCCTACCTTACTCTCCACATTCACAAAACCGCCGTGGCTAGTGATAATGCCAATCACTGTTGAAAGCCCAAGCCCTGTGCCTTTGCCCATTTCTTTGGTGGTGAAAAATGGCTCAAAAATTCGATCTATTATTTCCGGCGGAATCCCAATTCCAGTGTCTGCGACAGTAATAACAATATAGTAACCTGATATGGCTTCAATATGCAGCCGGGCATAGTTAGCATCGATGAAGAGATTTTCGGCACAGATTCTCAGAGTACCACCATCTAGCATAGCATCACGCGCATTGACGCACAGGTTCATCAACACCTGATGTAGTTGAGTCGCATCTCCGGAAACAGATCGAAGATCTGGCGCTATATCCGTGTAAACTTCAATTGATTTAGGAAATGTCTGTTTTGCAATCTGCTGAATTTCTGAAAGCAAGTGCCCGACTTGCATTTCCGTGCGCTTGCCTTCAACTCCTCGCGCAAACTCTAGAACTTGCTTGACTAAAGCGGCTCCGCGTTTAGCGTTGGTTTCCTGTATCTTCAGCAGCTGCTGAGTTCGCGGTTCGGCATTGGGAAGTTTGATTTGCAAAAGTTGGGCTGCCGTCAGAATTGGTGTCAGTATATTATTCAGATCGTGGGCAATGCCGCTTGCTAGGGTGCCAATGCTTTCCATCCGTTGAGCGCGGAGAAACTGCGATTCAAGTTGTTTTTTCTCTGTGATGTCGGTGTCTACGGTGAGTATTGATTTTGGTTGCTCGTCTTCATCACGCACTAGTGTCCAGTGGCTGGAGACGATGATTTCCTGTCCTGATTTTGTAACTTTATGCAACTCTCCATACCACTCGCCTTCGAGCAATACAGTCTTGTGAGCTTCTAAAGGTTTCGGTGACGAATCTTTGTACAAAAGCTCGTTGGCGTTTTGAGCAAGAGCCTCTTGTGCTTCCCACCCATACAAACGCTCAGCACCTTTGTTCCAAAATAAAATTTTGCTTTCTAAATCTCGAACGAAAATAGCATCTGTTGCTACATTAAGTAGGGCAGCTTGTTCGCGAATTTTCTGTTCGGCTTGCTTGCGCTCGTTGAGTTTGGTTTGTGCCTGCTCGAAGAGTGTAGATTGCTGGATGGCAATTGCTACCTGTGTTGCCAATGATAAGAGCAAATTGATGTCCAACGGCTGCCACTGTCGTGGTGACGAACACTGGTTAGCCACTAGCAGCCCCCACAAATCTTCCTCAACGATGATTGGCACTACCAAGTTGGCTCTAATCTGTAGCTGAACCAGAAAATTCACGTGACATGCGGATAAACTTGCGGTGTAAATATCCTCTGTTGCTTGGACTCGACCTTGTTTGTATAGTTCCCGACCAAAACTTTGTTCAAAGAAGGATTCTTTGATTTTTGTTCCCAATATAGACACCCAATCAGGATTTACAGATTCTACTGCCACCACGCCGCTCCAATCTGCCAGGAAGCGATAAACGAACACCCGATCTGCCTGAAGAAACTGCCGAACTTCTGACACCGTAGTTTCCAGAATCTCTTTCAGGTTTAAAGACTGGCGGATGCGTTGGGCTATTTCTACCACCAGTCGCTCCCGTTCGGTTCGTTGTCGCAGTGCTTCTTCCGTTCGCTTGCGCTCGGTAATTTCAGCCAGATATTCCGCCCGGCTCTGGAGTTCACGCCTGACCCTCTGAGTGTAG
>CAZZVG010000589.1:0-4853 GCA_964657295.1 Iningainema sp.
CCTTATTCCATGCTGCGATTGCCGAAGGAGAGGCAGACATACAGGCAGGGCGTGTAGAGCCTTACAGCCCCGCATTGATTGACCGTTTGACCGCAGAAGTACTGGCAGATGAATAGCCAAAATTCCTACACCCTTTATCTATCAGAGCGGGCAAAGCGGGATTATAAGAAAATCCAGCGTTACACACGGGACACTTACGGCAGGGAGCAGGTGTTGAAATATGCTTCCATGCTCAAGTTATGCTTTGAGAAAATAACGGACAATCCCATGCTGGGACACTGGCGAGCCGATATTCCAAAAACGCATAAGGCATATAGTGCAGGTGAACATATTATTGTATACCGTGTGGAGGGTCAGACGGTCTATGTGGTAGCAATTCTGCACAGCAGTATGGATTTTCTACGCCAGCTTGAAGAATAGCAGGAAGTTATTCTCACAAACGACCGATTTATAGAATTGAAGAAAAGTGCTTTAAATCCCTTATGTTGGTATGTACATCTGCACCGTGGAAGAAGTACCAGCATCAATTTTTATGATCCGAGAACAATATGCTAATCTTCTAATTCGTCAGGGTTGGTCATCGAAGCATGCATCTCATGCAATAAATCTATTAAATCTTCTAATAAATCAGCTTTTACATCATCTTTAAGTAAAGCATTCTTGACTTTTTGAATACAAATATTTAAAGTTTCTGAATCTATTTTTACATCTATTGACTCAATTACTGAAAAAGCTTGATGACTGACTTCAAAATTACCTGTAATCACAAGTTCTACCAAAAATGGTAACAACTGACGACAATTAAATCCCTCTAGGGCATAGATTAAAGTACCTCGATTACTTTCTGTTATTGGGTCATTAATAAGTAATACTATAGGATCAAGTGCCCTTTCATCTCCTAATTCACGTAATCCTACAGCTGCTGCATTACGAATTGCTGGCTCGTTAGTTTTTTGAAGCATCTCTATTAAAATTGGCACTGCTCGGCAATCACCTATATCGCCAAGTGCGTGAGCGGCTTTAATCACCAAATCGCGATTGTCTGAATGAAGTTGGTCTACATATTTTTGGTAGTATGTGCTACTTAATGTCATATTATACCTCTGTGTTATCCACATTATTTTATAGTTGGTTTTCCTATTGATTCCCAATATTCATAAGCTTCTTTTGCTTGCTGTGCATCATCAATATCTCTTCCCCCAAATAGTTCTTTTCCTTCTCGATGCCACCATCTTTGAAAGTTTTTATTATTATATCCATACCAATTGTCTCGGTTTTTTTTGGAACCTCCTCTAAAGCTTTCTCCTTTTCTACCTCTTTTTTCATAGTTGCTCCCGAAGTCATCGTCATTCATAGACATTGCATTCGCAATAGTTCTTCCAATGATTGCTGGGACGAATTCAGCGCATCATCAATTCCTTGCTTTTTCAGCCAAGTTAGCAGATAATCCCATAGGCCCTCGAGTGACGCCAAGCTGATTTTGTAGTTTCAACTCTCGCCAAAGTTGAGAACCTGTAATTTCTCCTTGCAGAAGTTGGCGGTAGAGATGTATCGTCTGAGTGACTTGATCGAGCGTTTCATTGACAAATTCAATGCGGAAGTGTCTTACGCCTATTTGTATTAGGCGTTGAACATATTCTGCGCCAGTTTGGGCTATGCCATTAAATATCGTATTTCGACAGCCTGTATCTGCTTGGAGAATGTGTTCTGTGCCAACTCTATCTCGCAATTTTACCTCGTGCTTCTCGCATGGTCTTCCACAGTTTGTATAATCAGTGCCTGGAGATAGAAACGCACAGAATACGCAATGTTCCATATGGAACATGGGCATATGTTGATGAATTGTGATTTCAATACCCTGCGGCGGATAAGTTTTCAGCAAGTCTTCTAGTTGAGTAATGTTCAAATCATAAGATGCTGTCAACCTTTCTAAACCAAAGCGATGCTGAAAGTAATCTGCGGTTAAGGGATTGGCGACGTTAAGGGAAAAATCACCAATACAACGGTCTTTGGCAAAGAATTGGAGATGGTCATAGTTTCGCACTAAATAACCATCAGCTTCACAAGAACGCACTTGCTGCAAAATCCAGTTTTCTTCTGGTTTTGTAATCCGAGGTGGTGCTACCCAAATGGTGGGGCGTGGGGATTGCTGGTGAGCGATCTGCACGGCTTGACGATAAGCGCGTGGATCTTCAAATTCACAGTATACTGTTTCGATTCCTGCTTGCAATGCTGCTTGTAGTTGCTTCAAGTTTCGCACTAACACAATGAGATGTGGAGCGGAGGAGTGGGAGTGCGGGGTAGTGGGGGAAGGAAGTAAGTCTTTTAAGGAAGCGTTTGAGTTTAATTGCCAGCGTTTTGGTTGAGTTCGCAGCTTTTCTAACTGGGTGACAATCTCCCGTCGCATCCGATTTAACTCGCTTACAGGCATCATGATATCACCATTGAGATGATTTGTCAAGGTGCCTAAATAAAAAGGAGTGTTGCCGAGACGACCAAACTGTTCTTGTAAGCGCTCGCCACTCAAGGGTTTGGTGTGTGCCAAGACAAGTGGCATTTCTGACTCCACTCGGACAACATAACTGTGCTCGTCACGGGCGATCGCCACAAGTGTTTGATCCGCTTCTCCATAAATCTCTAAGTGAATGGGACGCTGAAATTGCGGGTTCTCTCCTGCGAAACTTTGACGAACTTGCCGATCTAGTTCTGGATCACTTGTTTTCCAAATCTTATCTCCGACATTGATCTGTCGCAGATTCAGATCGTGCCTACCAAAAGTCAGTATTGCCTCTTGACCACGTTGTTCTACTTTATATACCCTACCCCCTTCTTCCCGCGCTTCCGGGTGACCGCAGTCAAAAACCACACCGTCTCCCGGCTTGACTGGAGCTTCTAACCGGACTATTATTTGCTCAGTGCGGATGCTAGCCACAGTCCCTAAATATACACCACGTTTCTTGCCAAAGTGGGCATGAACGAGTTCCTGATTGTTAATCCCGCGAAACCAACCCGTATAAAGTCCACGAGAGAATGCCATCTCTAAGTTGTAGTGTTCTCGTTCCCCTGAAACCGCTTTAAGAATAGGATCTGTATTCCCCCCTTTTGAAGCAGAGCTACTCCCTTCCCGGTGTAAGATTACCGATGCAATTTCTTCTCCCCCTCTCCCCCTCTCCCTCTCCCGATCTAGGGCTTGTCGATAAACACGGGTAACATTAGCGACATACTCTGGAGTTTTTAGGCGACCTTCAATCTTTAAGCAACTGACTCCTGTTTTGACTAACTCTGGCAAAACGTCTAACCCTGCCAAGTCTTGAGGACTGAGTAGGTATTTACGGTTTCCCAAGTCCACAATTTCCCCATCAGCAATTAACTCGTAGGGCATCCGGCAAGCCTGGGCACATTCGCCTCGGTTAGCTGAACGTCCTCCTAGTGATTCACTTGTCAAACATTGGCCAGAATAAGCTACGCACAAAGCACCATGAACGAAAACTTCCAGAGGGAGTGAGGTTTCTTGTTTCGCAAGCTGGCGCTGAATTTTAGCAATTTCTTTAAGAGAGCATTCGCGGGCAAGAACGACTAACTGACAGCCAAGGGTTTGAGCAAATTCTACCCCAGCCGCACTCGTAATCGTCATTTGCGTAGATGCATGGATGGGAAAATCTGGTGACAAGTGCCGAATGAGACGACATATCCCGACATCTTGGACGATCGCAGCATCGACACCTGCGTTAATAATCGTGTGCAGATACTGTTCTGCCTCTCTAAGTTCTTGCGGAAATATTAATGTATTCAGCGTGACATAGCCTTTGACACCTCGTCGGTGTAGAAATTCCATCAATTTGGGCAAGTCCGCTTCTGTAAAGTTTTGTGCCCGCATTCGCGCATTAAACCGCTCCAAACCAAAATAGATTGCATCTGCACCATTTTCTACAGCGGCTTTTGCACAGTCCCAATTGCCAGCAGGGGCGAGTAGTTCTATTGGCTGAAAGTTGGGTGAGGTGGGTTCAGGAGTTGGTTTGCGATCGGCTTTCATTTTGGTAGGGGAAAAGTCAGAACTTGAATGCGGCACAAGAGCAAGTTTTTAAAGCTGCGGTTGATACAATGGGGTTGAACGATTAGGAGGAATAGATGCATATTATAACAAATGAGGAACGGAAATTCCGTGAATTTACTCCAGCAGTTTTAATTGCTCTATCCTGAACAGTTGATGTCGTGGAATCTAAAACGACTTGCATAAACGAGGATTTTGATAATGGAACACAAAACAGTGCAGCAACATCCTAGACTTGGCATGGAAGTATTGCAAGATTGCAATCTCACGCAACTTACAGAACAACAAGTACATGAGTTTAAGAAATCTCTTTGGGAAAACGGTGTTGTTATCGTTAGACAACAACGGCTGAGCGCATCAGAGTTAAAGGAATTTGCCAAACACACTTTTGGTGATGAAAGTCTTGGGAGTCGGCCTAAACCCAATGACCCGGAAATCGATCTAGACTTACAAAGTTCAGGTGTCTTTATCTTAGGAAATCCCAAAGGTCATACTCAGGAAATAGTGGAAAAGTATGCTTGGCAATGGCATCATGACAAGGATCACTTACCACGTACAGAAGGGCTGGATATGAATGCTCTGTATGTGGTGATGCTTTATGGAGTGGAAATACCAGCAGAGGGAGCCGATGGACAGCCTCATACGACTGAATTCCTTGACATGATCGAAGCATACAACAACCTCGAACCGGAACATCAGCGACAATTAGAAACCACATCTATGCATCATCCGGCACCATTTACCCCTAAGCCAGGGGAAGAGGTTCCGATGAAATTGCATCCAATCGTATCAACCCATAAAG
>CAZZVG010000590.1:0-4844 GCA_964657295.1 Iningainema sp.
CTACGGTCCTTGGGGACGACCGGATATGGCTTTGTTTTTATTTACGCAAGCAATTTTGTCAGGAAAGCCTATTGATGTCTTTAATAATGGCAAGATGCAGCGGAATTTTACTTATGTTGATGATATTATTGAAACAATTATTCGCGTCACAGAAAAGATTCCTCAACCTAATTTAGATAAACCTGACATACTAGATCCCAGTACCAGTCATGCTCCTTATAGAATCTACAATATTGGCAGTCAGAAGTCTGTGAGATTAGATTACTTTATTGAGGTGTTGGAAAACTATCTAGGCAAAAAGGCAATTAAGAACTTGCTTCCACTCCAACCGGGTGATGTGCCGGAAGCCGACGCAGATATTCAAGATTTAGAGCAGGACTTTGGCTTTAAACCTAGCATACCCGTCGAGGTTGGGATTCCACGCTTCGTCGATTGGTATCGTTCTTATTTTGACATCTCCCCCGGTTGAAACAGGGGGGATTCTAAACAGATGAAGCCTGGGTGGGGGAGCCGCGCTCGTTAACGTACTCTTCTCATCCCTGTGATTACAGTTATTAGCCGAGACTTGCCGCAAGGCTCTGCACTTTGGCAATTATTAACTTTGACTCGCCCGTAAGTTAGTTTCACTTTTCTGTTCAGATAAGCTCTAGAATTCGAGCAAATGTCAAATGTTGCACCAATATTTTGGTAGACCCTCCCGTTGGTGCCTACTGCCCTCACATAGCACAAATTGTCTCCATTTTGTACGCCTTTAATTGTAGCGATCGCAGGCCTGTTAGCTGGCCGTTGCGCTTGTACAGATGCGACAAAAGTGGTAGCGATAATTGCGGTGGAAATTAATGTCTTGAACATTTGTCTGTCCCTTTGGTTTGTTTTTATGGTGTAATTGAACCTATCCCCGCAATAAATTGAAGCTGTTTATTATCATAACCCACGTTGTGGGTTATGATAATAGCTAACTGCTTATTTCTAAAAATAGGATTGCAATCCGCCTCTTCTTCTAATATCTAAAGTTGCACAATGGAAAGAACCACCAAATGTAGAAAAATAACCAAAAGGGCAAGGAATTGGTTCAAAACCCCAGTCTTTCATAGCTTTCTGTAAAGATGTTTGAGATTTTTCTACCATGACTCTCTTTTCATCAAGCATCAATACATTTAAGCTAATCCATTTGCTACACATGGATAAAATAAACCCAGAAACTGGGTCAGGATTGGGGGGAATTAAAATATCCCAAGATTTGAGTATTTTCGGTAGCTTACTCGGATCTACATATTCAGGATTAATCATGACTTTACCTGGTGCTAGAGGCATGAAAGTCGTATCAATATGCATGGGGTTGCGAGATAAACTTTCAATTTCGTGAATTCTGTATTTATCTCCCAAATGCCTTCTCAACCAAGTAATTCCCGAATCATTTGTGACATTACTTTTGGTGACAAATAAATCCTGACCGCAACGCACGAAATCTGCAGCATCAAAAACTGGTTCAGAATCGTTGATCACATATTGAAGTGGTTGGTCTTTTTCTTGCGGTTTAAGGTTGTAATTATAGAGAGAATCAAGCAATTGTGGTTTGGGAGCAGCAGTCCATCTTGCACCATTTGCGAAGTATTCTTTGAACAACGAGCGGTAAGCATGGACTTCAAAGTATCTTGAACGCCATGCCATTGGTGTCTCAATCAATTCATCTCCGACAACTAGTACGCCATCTCTAGGACAAGTCGTGCCAAATCCGTGAGACTTCCAGTGAGGGGTTTTGTACCGCACGGAAAAATCTACAGTATCTGGCTGTCTGACGACGATACCTTCTGATTTTAGAATGTGAATAAACTCGTCTAATTCTTTCTGTGCGCGTTTGATCAGAAAACCTGGATAACGACGTCCAGCAAAGAAAGGGTAAAATTTAGCTGATGATGGGGGAATGGTATAAGTCACAGCAAAATGACTTGGAGCAATCCTCGATCCGTCTACCCGACCTACGATGACTTCCTCAAGAGGGTCCCATTCATTATAAGAATTAACCGGGCAAGTGTTAGTGTCAATGCTGTTTGTGGTTTCTGCTCTCTGTGTTGTTTCTGTCATTTAAATCTCCTCTGCTTGATAAGCATTTAGCCATTAGCCGTCACTATATGTGCTAATTGCTAATTTCTAAAAATATGACTCTAATTTCCCTCTTCTCCTAATGTCTAAAGTTGCGCAATGAAAAGAACCACCAAACGGTCCGTAATTGAGAAAGTCACAAAGAATTGGTTCAAATCCCCAATCTTTCATTGCTTTCTGGATGGATATTTGAGATCTGTCTACAACAACCCTTTTTTCATCGAGCATCAATACATTCATGCTGATCCATTTGCTACACATGGATAAGATATATCCAGGAACATGATCGGGTTGTGGAGCAACTAATATATCCCAGGTTTTGAGAATTTTGGGAAGTTTATGAGGATCTATATAGTCAGGATTAATCATCACCTTGCCTGGTGCTAAAGGCATAAAAGTCGTGTCAATATGCATGGGAGTGCTACATGTACTTTCAATTTCGTGAATTCTATATTTTTCTCCCAAATGCCTTCTCAGCCATGTGATGCCAGCACTATTTGTCACATTACTTTTGATGACAAAGATATCTTGACCGCAACGGACAAAATCTGCAGCATCAAAAACAGGTTCAAACTCGTTGATTACATAATTAATCGGTTGGTCTTTTTCTGGCGGTTTGAATTTATAGTCGTAAAGTTCATCTAGCAATTGCGGTTTGGGGGCAGCAGTCCATTTTGCACCCTGAGCAAAGTATTCTTTAAACAGTGAGCGATAGGCATACGTCTCAAAGTATCGCGATCGCCATGCCATTGGCGTCTCAATCAGTTCATCTCCGATCACGATAAATCCATCTCTGGGACAAGCCGTGCAAAATCCTTTAGATGTCCAGTTAGGAGTTTTACACCGTACAGAAAAATCCATGACATCCGGGCGTCTGACGACAACGCCTTCTGCTTCCAGAATGTGAATAAACTCGTCTAGTTCTTTCTGTGCCCGCTTAATAAGAAACTTGGGGTAACGACGTCCGGCAAAGAGACGATATAATCTGGCAGTGGATTGAGGGATGTTATGAGTCACAGTCACATGATAGGGAGGAATTGTTGCTCCTTCTAATCGACCCACAATAATTTCCTCAAGCGGGTCCCATTCGTTATAAGAATTGACTGGACAAATGCTAGTATCAATGCTATTATGAGTTGCTTCTATCATCACTTTTTGCATCCTTACTCAGTAAGTATTCCACCCACCCCAAGTTGTAGTTGCCTTCCACGCCAGTAAATTTTCTGACCGAAGGCTGCTGTCACAAAAATGACAAAGTTCATGACATCGCGAATTGGTAGTGCCCAAAGCCATAGAGCTAGCTTCGGACATCCCATAGTATAAATAACTACTAGTGCCTCAGTGAGTCTGATAGTGATAGTGACGCAGCAAACAATAACTGCCCAGCGATCGCCACCAGAAAGTAGAAGTAAAGGAATACAGTACACTGTACCGTAAATGAAAGCCAGACTATAATACACAGAGCCTCGCAGCCAACGGCACGATCTACCCCACCGAAGTTCTCGTCGAAACAGGCTGAGGAAACTTTCGCGTCCGCCATCGGTGCCTAAGACATATTGCGACAGTTTAACTTGATAACCTGCGGCTGCTACCTTACTACCAATGTAATAATCTGACGCCACGCGATTAACCAAAGTTTTTAATCCACCAATTTCCTCCAGCACTTTTTTGCGAGTCGCGATGGTAGAACCGAATGCAGAAAACATCCCTCCTTCTAACGAACGGGCAATCAATATACTCGGAATCAAGTCAATGCACTGTCCGAAAGAAGCCAAAGCCGTTACCAAAAACTTCGGATCGTGAACGACAAAACCACAAGTTACGACACCTATTGAAAGATCCGCAAGCGGGGTAGTTACCCGACTCAGATAGTCTGGTTTCACCCGCATATCACTATCCGTAAAGATGACGACTTCATGCTGGGCGGCTTCAAGTAGATGCATCAGATTGCTCACTTGATGGTTGATACCGAGCACTTCTTGGCAGAAAATGAATCGGGCACGATGAGGAAATTTCGCTACCAGTTTTTCTAAAATAGGAACAGCTAAGTCTTTTGGGTTCATAACACCAAACACCACCTCGTAGTGTTCGCAGTCTTGCTGGCAAAAGCTTTCCCAGTTTTCCCAAGCGCCCTCATCTACGCCACAAACTGGAATCAGTATTGATACTGGCTGGCAAGGAGTGCCTTTTTCCTCCTTATTGACAGCGAAGAACCAACCTGTGGCGATCGCACACCATGTATAGTAGACCACCGAACCTGCAATGAGAAGCAGCAGGAATAACTGTAAAGCGATAATCATGGGATTTTTTCTGTATCACTTTATTTTCTCAAGTAATATTACCGTCATTTTGACTAATGTTATGTAGTTGTCTATAGAAGATTGTTTTGACAGGTTTTTGCTGATACTAAGACGTTTTCCGCGTCCCCAAGTTCCCTACTTTTGTGGGAACTATGTTCGGCTTTTTACCGTATTTCTTTTAAGGTGGTCATTGCTAATTGGGCTTGACGGCAAGAGATAATTATTTTCCCCATTCCCCATTCCCCGTGTCATCAAAACCTGAAGTCAGTTCTCAGTCACACCGTCGGTTCGTCATTGTCAACGGAGATGATTTTGGCATCTCTTCTGGTGTCAATCGCGCCATTATCGAAGCTCATCAGCGAGGAGTGCTAACGAGTACCAGCCTGATGGTAGCAGGGCTAGCATTTGATGAAGCAGTTACTCTAGCACATGCTAACCCAA
>CAZZVG010000591.1:0-4829 GCA_964657295.1 Iningainema sp.
AGTGCCCTGGGGAATGACTGCGGTGTTCTTTATTTTTTATTTATAAACACCCTCTAACTCAGTAAATTCTCAAGATAAAAATGTACTTAAATTAGCTGTGGGAACTCAGATTGCTTTCCAAATTAGAAATGACGAGTCTGTATCAGTCTACATCAGCCTTCTTGTCATTGACTCTTCTGGAGAGATGGCAGTCATCTTTCCTAATGATTGGGCAGCTGCCAAAGATGCGACTTTACTAAGTGCAGGACAAAAACTCATCGTACCTCAAACTGGTGTTGATAATTTTGTACTCACTATTGGCGAACCTTTAGGATTTTCAGAAGCGTTAGTTATTGCTAGTACAACTCCTTTGCGGGATTCCCTCAAGGTATTAAAAGAAGTCGCAACTTCAAGAGGGCTTGCGGGTAAACGCGGTTTATTCTCGGTTGCCGACGATGAACTATTAAATGTTACAAACAGTTTACTTAATGACCTCGATAGTGGGACTCGCGGTGGTATTGTTGCTGAAGGTATAACTCTTCCCCAAGGAGTGAGGGGTATTGATACTAATAAACTTGCTGCGTTGGCAATTGGATTTGAGGTGGTGGCAAAAAGTTAATAAACTTTCATGAACCTTTTGTTAAGCATTACACAGAGTTTGCCAGCAATTCTCAACGTTGCAGTTACCAAGTATGAATCGTGAACGCTTCGTTATAGTTGTAGGTGGTAGTGGGACTTAGACAAAAAATAGACAGAAAAGAACCTCAAATGTCTATACAGAGAGACGTTGACATCGTTTTACCTGATTTGTCGATATATCCGGGTTTCAGGCATTTTTAGGTATTTGGTGTATTTCCCTTGCCCTGTATGGTTTCGAGGCTTATTTCTTTATGAGACGCGGTTCGACTTCTCTGATAACTTCTCTTGTTCCGTCTTCTAATCGTCGATATTCAAAACAGCGTCCATCTGGTTGTTCCATGATAGGTATACTATTTCTGGAGTAAAATATTGGATGACCCTTGGCTTTGTGTTCGGCAATTTCTCTTTGCACACCAAGTTGTGCCAGTCTTTCCAATTCTTTGCTCAAGTGCGTGAATTCTGATTGGGGTATGATACCGCCTTTTGTGCTACTCATGGTTGTTAATTTGTTGCTAGTTCATCTAAAGTAACACGACGTTTTAGCGAATTCAAAAGAAACTCCGTGCTTAGAGAGGTTTCTAGCCTAAGGGCTTTGATTGAGAAATATGCGTGACGTGTGGCTCACAGCAAAACAAATTCAGGACTAACTTACAATTCTTGGCTTAAGCTAACAGAATTATTCAAGGTTGTGGCAACTACAGGCAGCGATACGGATGGCAGCCTTTGCCTGCGGGCATCGCAGCTTAGAATTATTGCAACTCGAAGGCGCACATCACACTCAAAAATCCCTGACTTTTTAGATACAGTCATAAAAGAGCGCTATTCCCAAACAGGTTGCAAATCTAAAATAAACCCGGGTATTATATCCTCTCCTTGAAGAGTGCGAGGAGACTCTAACACGAATGGTTGTTGCCCTGGGCGATATATTTCCACTCGACGTGTTTTTCGATTAATTAACCAGCCGAGTTTGACTCCGTTGTCCATATATTCTTGCATCTTTTCTTGTGTTTCTCTCAAGCTATCTGTTGGAGACATTAACTCTAAAACAAAATCAGGCGCTATCTCTGGAAATTTCTCTCTTTGTTCCGGGCTGAGTGCATCCCATCTCTCTTTTTTTACCCAAGAAACATCAGGGGAACGGTTTGCATCATTGGGAAGTTTAAAGCAAGTAGAGGAATCGAAGACTTCACCAAGTTTAGTTTGTCTATTCCAGATGACAAAATCAGCGATCATGAGTGCATTGCGTTTTCCAGTTTCTCCCCCCGTAGGCGACATGACAATTAATTCTCCGTTGGTATTGCGCTCAAATTTGACTTCAGGGTTATCCCGACATAGTTGATAAAATTGGTTGTCGGTTAATCTGACAATGGAGTTGAGGTTGAGAATAATGGCTGTCATGGCACTTTAAGATTATCATTACTGAATCAAGTTTTTTTAGGTTTAGAAAAAATTATATAGCAATCCTATTTGAGTGATGAACTTGTGAGGTTTTCGTTAATAGTTGTCAGCGCTGAAGCGCTACTACAAGCCACTGTTAATTTTAAATTTTTGTAACATTTTTTTGTAAATACGCAACGAGCTGTTCTCCAGCAGTATCAATGTGTCGTTTCAATAGTTTGACTGCTGCTTTTGGATCTCGCTGACGGCAAGCATCGAGGAGTTGATAGTGTTCTTTTTGCGATTTTTCTAAGTAATCCATCTGCGTCATCTGAAGACGCAGATAGCGATCAATATTGATGTGTAGATTTTTAATCATCGTTAGTAATCGAGGACGAGCAGCTACTGCATACAGTGTCGCATGAAATTCCCAATTCAGTTTTGCCCATAAACCTGCATCTGTTGTTTGCTCGGTTGCTTCCAGAATCACTGCGGCTTTTTCTAAATCTGAGTCTGTCAGCTTGGGGATTGCCAACTGAATTGCCATCGCTTCTAAAGCACTGCGGATTTCGCATATTTCTTGTGCTTCTGCAACCGTCAACACCGACACCGTGGCACCTCGATTGAGATGTAGCGTCACCAATCCTTCTGCCTCTAGCTGCCGTAAAGCCTCTCGCACGGGGATGCGACTGACACCAAACTGAGTGGCAATTTCATCTTGCCTCAAAGATTGTCCTTCCTGAAAAATGCCGCGCAGAATCGCTTCCCGCAAAGCTTCGGCAATCAAGTCAGGGGTACTGCGTTGTTGTTGCAGCACATTGGCTGCTAAATCATTTATATTCATAATTTATATTGTATACGATTTTTAGTATACAATATCCAAAGTAGATGAATAACAAAAAAGACAGTTATGAGTATTCAACCTCAACCAGACAGGGTGATTATCTTTGATACAACTCTACGAGATGGCGAGCAATCACCAGGCGCAACGCTGAATGTAGAAGAAAAGCTGGCAATTGCTCATCAACTGGCTATGCTAGGGGTTGATATTATTGAAGCAGGATTTGCCGCTGCCAGTCCGGGAGATTTTGCAGCTATTAGAACTATATCCGAACAAGTTGGAGCAAAGGGTGGACCAATTATTTGTAGTTTGGCAAGATCGATCAAGGCAGACATTCAAGCTGCGGCTGAAGCGTTGGAACCTGCATCTCACCCAAGAATCCACACGATGATTTCGACTTCTGAGATACACTTGAAGTACCAGTTGAAAAAATCCCAAAGTGACGTACTGGCGATCGCAGAGGAAATGGTTGCCTATGCCAAGTCTAAAGTAGATGATGTGGAGTTTTCGCCAATGGATGCCAGTCGAACCGATCCCGAATTTCTTTATCAGGTAATTTCACGAGTCATAGCCGCAGGTGCAACCACCATAAATATTCCCGATACCGTGGGCTACTGCACACCTAAAGAAATGGGGTTATTGATTCAGGGTATTCAAGACAATGTTCCCAATATAAATAGCGTGATTCTTTCCGTTCACACTCAAAACGATTTGGGTTTAGCCACAGCAAATGCCCTAGCCGCAATTGAAAAGGGTGTGCGTCAGGTGGAGTGTACAATTAATGGTATTGGCGAACGCGCTGGGAATGCCGCACTTGAAGAAATAGTCATGGCATTACAAGTTCGCAAACCTTATTTTAACACATATTTTGGTCGTCCTGTTGATTCCGATGCACCTCTGACAAAGATTAAAACCCAGGAAATTTACAAAACTTCTTGTTTGGTTTCCCAATTAACAGGAATGCTCATTCAGCCCAACAAAGCGATTGTTGGTGCAAATGCTTTCGCCCATGAATCGGGAATTCACCAAGATGGTATCCTCAAGCACCGCGAGACTTATGAGATTATGGAAGCGGCTAGCATTGGGTTGCCAGAAAATCGGATTATATTGGGTAAGCACTCTGGGCGCAATGCTTTCCGAACCAGACTTCATGAATTGGGTTATGATTTGAATGAGGCAGACTTAAATAAAGCCTTTATGAGATTTAAGGAAGTTGCGGACAAAAAGAAGGAAATATCAGACTTGGATTTAGAGGCAATAGTCAGAGATGAAACGCAAATTCAAGTCGAAAGAAGCTTTCAACTCGAACACGTCCAAGTTATCTGCGGTGACAGTAGCTGCCCGACGGCAACGATTACTGTTGTTACGCCCGATGGAGAAATCTTGACAGATGCGGCAGTTGGTGCAGGTCCAGTTGATGCTGTGTATCGAGCCATCAATCGCAGAGTGCAGATTCCCAATGAACTGATTGAGTTTTCCGTGCAGTCTGTCACCGAAGGAATTGATGCTCTCGGAACTGTGACAATTCGCTTACGGCATGAGGAGCGGATTTTCTCCGGACAAGCTTCTGATACCGACATTGTTGTTGCAGCCGCTTACGCATACATCAATGCCCTCAATCGCCTCTATCGTTACTTGCAGTCTGTGGTAGTCGTTAGTAATCAACTTCCTACGAGTAGAGTGTAGAATTTTTGGCGTTGTATAATTGAAGTATGAATTATATCATATCCGGTTAATTAACCGTAATTTAGGTAGACACTGAACCCCACCCCCAACCCCTCCCCCTTCGGGTGACGCTCGAAGACTCGCTAACGCTGACGCTCCTTCGTCGCTACCGCTTCGCTAACGCTAACGCCAGTCGCCGTGAGTTCGGGCTAACCCCGAAGTTTGCCCGGAGGGAAACCCTCCTTGCAACTTCTCTCCTCCTGCAGCGCTGGACTCACCGCAAGCGGGGAGGGGAGACAAAGCACAGCTTTGGCGGGGTGGGGTTCTT
>CAZZVG010000592.1:0-4817 GCA_964657295.1 Iningainema sp.
AAACCCCCTTTTTAAGGGGGTCGCCGCAGGCGGGGGGATCTTCGATTAACGTGAACCTTTTCTGATCCGAGCAGTATTACCAGCAGTTAGATTTCTTTGTGTTCTCAACTTATTGTGTCAATTAAAAACAAGATTTTAGTGAGGATTTATGTAATTTCCAACTCACTCAAATGGAACGACTAAGTATAAATTCGTATACATTCAGCTATGAGTAGGTTAGAGTTAATTTAAATACCCGCTCCTGCAATTTATGCTGAGATATTCTGAGTTCTGGGTTCTTCTTAAAGAGTCTATCTAAATTTTGTCGAATTCATGTTCCAAGGATTTTTTCAAATTGCTCTAACGCTACTTATTGTTGTGGCGCTAACTCCTATCTTAGGAGACTATTTAGCGCGTGTTTTTATGTCAAACAAAACAATTCTCGATCCGGTAATGATTCCTGTAGAAAGGTTAATCTACTTTCTTAGTGGTATTGACACACAGAAAGACATGACGGGACGGCAGTACGGATCTGCAGTACTGATCAGCAATTCGGTAATAGCAATTGTGGTCTTTTTGCTACTGATATTTCAAGAAATATTACCGTTAAATCCAACGCATTTAAAAATGCCAACTTGGGATACAGCGTTGCATACAACTGTTTCATTTGTCGTAAACGGCGATTTACAACACTACTCAGGCGAGACAACGATGTCATATTTAGCCCAAGTCGCGGCTTTGGGCTTTTTAATGTTTATTGCTCCCGCAACTGGTGCTGGAGTGGGAATTGCTTTTATTCGAGGTTTGACAGGCAGACCATTAGGAAATTTTTACGTTGATTTAACTCGTTTTATCACACGAGTTTTATTACCAATATCAATTATGGGTGCGGTGTTGTTGCTGATGGCTGGTGTACCGGAAACGTTCGCACCCCCAGCGATAGTAACAACCTTGGAAGGTGCAACTCAAACAATAGCCCGTGGTCCAGTCGCTCATTTTGAGAGCATTAAGATGTTAGGGGAAAATGGCGGTGGTTTTTTTGGTGTTAACTCTGCCCATCCCTATGAAAATCCTAATGGTGCTTCTAATCTCTTAGAAATAGTCGCTCAGCTTTGCATTCCTACAGCTTTTATTTATACATACGGTGTATTTATAGGTAACAAAAAGCAAACCTGGTTGCTTTATTGGATGGTATTGGCAATTTTTGTTGTTCTGATTACGATGAGTGCAGTGGTGGAGTACCAAGGCAATCCCTTAGTCAATTCTCGATTAGGAGGACAGCATCCGAATTTAGAAGGCAAAGAAGTTAGATTGGGTTGGGCCCAAACGGCTTTATTTGCAGTGACTACCACCGGAACTATGACTGGCGCAGCCAACGGCGCGTTCGATTCCCTCATGCCTATCACTAACTTTTGCACCCTTTTGAATATGTTTCTTCAAGTGATTTGGGGATCATTGGGTACAGGTGTAGCACACTTGTTTATCTACTTACTGTTAGCTGTGTTTTTGACTAGCTTGATGGTTGGGCGATCGCCGGAATTTTTAGGACGCAAGATTGAAAAATGGGAAATGACTTTAGTGGGCTTGATTGTACTCATCCATCCCCTATTAATTTTATTTCCTACCAGCATCACCCTTACTTTTCCCAATACCTTAGCAGGCGTTCGCAATCCGGGCTTTCACGGGCTAATTCAGGTAGTCTACGAGTATGCCTCAGCGGCTTCTGGCAATGGTTCTGGGATGGCTGGGTTAGGAAATAGTCAACCCGCATCTACTGCGTTATGGTGGAATTTGAGTACAAGCCTTACCCTTTGGGCAGGACGGTTTATTCCAATGATTACTCTGCTGCTTCTAGCCGATAGAATGTTCCACAAAAAACCTACTCCTATGACCTCCGTGACATTACCGACAGATACTAATTTATTTGCGGGAGTGACTGCCGCCACCATTATCATTCTGGGGATACTAACGTTTTTGCCTATTTTGGCTTTGGGACCCATAGCTGAAGCATTTCAACTGGGAGGACAGTAGTACCGCAAGGCGGAAGTCAAAAGTCAAAAGTCAAAAGGAGCCAGTGCGTTGGTGAGCCAGCGCTGCAGGAGGGTTTCCCTCCGTAGGCGACTGGCGAAAGGCTCTGCCGACTTGAAGCAACTGGCGTTCAAAAGGAAGAATCACCAAAATAAATTTAGGGGCTTGTACCTTTTTCTTTCTGGTCAAAGCAATCTCGGTTTTTGATAATAATGGTAATAAATGATAGCTAATAGAGGTTTTCAATATGTATAATTTAGAGTTTTTTCGACCCTATATCTTAACAGAAAATAATTTTAATCAGACAAGGGTGATCAAAACAGATGATTTTCGGATCACGGGCAGTACCGCGAAACCGCAAATCAATATCATGCCTTACGCACCACTTTTATTTGCATCAATTTGCTTAATAGTTAGTTGGAGAATTGCCGTTTTCATTTCGCGCTCAAGTGTCCGCAAGTCTCCGCAAAATGCTAAATTACCTATAACCCGCTTTCAAGAAATTCCCTGTTGTAACTGCCAATTTTTTCAGGAAAACCATTATCTTAATTGTGCAGTACAACCGTCTATTGTTTTAACCAAACAAGCTCTCAATTGCTCTGACTACTTGCCTAATAGTAGCGTAAACGAACCAAAATCAACCGATGATCATCTCCGCTAATGCCTACATTCCCTTTCCACGTCCACTTGTCTACGCAACCTATCGAGACAAGCTGATGGAACTTGTGTCCTACTTACCAGATGTACGCGGTATCGATATAAAGTCACGGCGTGAGGAAGGCGGACTAATCCACTATGTCAACGAGTGGCATGGAGGTGGAGAAATCCCTCTGGTAGCGCGTGCCGTACTCAGTGAGGCCATGCTTTCTTGGACTGATATTGCCAGTTGGAACGAGTCAGAGTTTACTACAGTGTGGCGCATCAATACACACGCATTTACTGAAGCAGTTTATTGTGCTGGGAAGAACACCTTCAAAGAAGTAGAAAACGGTACGCTGATTGAAAATCGCGGTAGACTCACTATCGATCCCAAGCAAATTAAGGGTGTGCCTCAGTTCCTTGCAGGTACAGTCAGTCAAACAGTTGAAGATTATTTAGCTAAGAAAATTGAACCTAATCTCCTTCAAGTGGCTGATGGGGTTCGTCTTTATTTAGAGCAGAAGCAGAAAAATAAAAATTCGGGCATGAAGTGAGGGGGAGAGGGGTAGAGGGGGAGAGGTGAGTGAGTTCATTGGCAAATATACTGGTACGTAGTGGCACGTAGAAAATCCCCAATTTCATCATGATGGACTCCTCAAATCCCTCCTCATCTCGATCCTCTCGTTCTCTGAAGGGCGTAAGCCGTCCTGTACGCAAACGGTTGAAGGTGAGTATGAAAGGACTCTACCTAAGAGCCATCAAAGACGCCTTTCTCAAGCTTAATCCCAAGCAGACAATTAAAAACCCAGTGATGTTTTTGGTTTGGATCAGTACCATCATCACCTTACTGCTCACAATCGACCCTAACCTATTTAGTTCAGTTGTAGGTAAAAACCCACAATTGTTCAATGGATTGATTGCGGGGATTTTGTTCTTCACCGTGTGGAGTGCTAACTTTGCTGAAGCCGTGGCTGAAGGGCGGGGGAAGGCACAAGCCGATGCTTTACGGGCAACAAAGTCAGAAACGATTGCTAAAAAACTATCCCAAGATGGCTTAGTTATTGAAGTTCCTTCCACAAGCTTGGTGCGCGGCAATACCGTATACGTGGTAGCTGGTGATATTATCCCTGCTGATGGGGAAGTGATTATGGGTGTTGCCTCGGTTGATGAATCGGCAATTACCGGGGAATCGGCACCAGTACTGAAGGAAACAGGCTCGGATAATGCGAGTTCCGTCACAGGCGGAACTCGCATTATCTCTGATGAACTCATTATCCGCATTACAGTAGATCCAGGGAAAGGATTTATTGACAGAATGATTGCCTTAGTCGAGGGAGCAGAACGTACAAAAACGCCAAATGAAATTGCTCTGACAGTATTACTAGCAGTTCTGAGTTTAGTGTTACTATTTGTCGTCGTGACTCTAAGAGCGATCGCTAACTACGTCAATAGTCCAGTCAGTGTTACCATACTGATTGCTCTTTTAGTAGCGTTAATTCCCACGACAATTGCGGGATTACTGAGTGCCATCAGAATCGCTGCTATGGATCGAGTTGCCCAATTTAACGTCATTGCTACTTCAGGAAGAGCAGTAGAAGCGTGTAGTGATGTCAATATCCTCATTCTGGACAAAACCGGTACAATTACTTTAGGCAACCGTTTGGCAGAGGAATTCATTCCCATCAATGGGCACTCAATCCAGGAGCTAGCACATGTAGCGCTGGCTGCAAGCGTATTTGATAATACCCCTGAAGGCAAATCGATTGTCCGACTCGCAGAAGGGTTAGAGGCCCAAATTGATTTCGATCTCGACAAAGCTCAAGCAGTTAGTTTCTCAGGAACAACTCGCATGAGTGGCACAAACTTGCCGTATGGAAGCCTTGCACGTAAGGGAGAAGTGTCAGCAATTAAGGAATTTATCGGCGCCGATAACGGAAATGATACACCAGAACTTGATACGGTATACGAAGAAGTTTCACAACTTGGAGGTACACCTCTAGCAGTAGCCCTTGATGGTGAAATCTACGGTGTTATTTACCTTAAAGACATTGTGAAACCTGGTATTAGGGAACGCTTTGATCAGTTGCGGCGAATGGGTGTCAAGACGACTATGCTGACTGGTGACAATCGAATTACCGCAGCTGTCATTGCTTCGGAAGCTGGTGTAGATA
>CAZZVG010000593.1:0-4816 GCA_964657295.1 Iningainema sp.
TCCTGTCGCATTGCGTCGGAAAGCAACTGGCGTGGATCTTACGTTCACCTTTTTTGCTCGCACTATGTGTCTCGAAAAAAAATATTTTTTGATTTTCCATAAATAAATTTACTTGCTCTGAAACCGTTTTTTCTTTTTCTTTCTTTTGCCTTTTAACTTTTGCCTTGTTCGGTCAACATTGCTTGACGTAAAGCAGCAGCTTGATCAGGATTTTGTTTCCAGTTGCGATAAAACTCGGTCATCAAAAAAGCGGTGGAATTGTCCTTAACTGACGTTAAGATGCTCAAGGATTAACTGACAAACATCAACTGCTTGAATAGACTGAGAAGGAAGCAAGTGAGTAAGTCCTGTGATAAATAATGGTCCATCTTCATCAGAACTAGGTACACAACCGTGAGAACCACGTACTAAGGAAGTATCTAAGGGAATAACATCCATCAAATAGCGAAAACCAAGCTGTTTTTTTAGTAGTTTCAGACCGATGTTCAGCTTGGGAAGTGTGATTGTCGGGTCTAGGAAAAGTTCTACAGGATCGTAACCCGGTTTGCGGTGGATATCAACTGTCCTGGCAAAATCGGGAGCGCGACGGTCGTCAAGCCAGTAATAATAAGTAAACCAAGCATTTGGTTGAGCGATCGCCACCAACTCTCCGGATCGCGGATGATCCAGATGGTAGGATTGCTTTTCTGTATCATCTAAAACACGAGCAACTCCCTCAGTCTCTTCTAAGAGCGATCGCACCTTGGGGATATAGAAAGGATCGTTGACATAAACATGAGCAATCTGATGATCGGCGACAGCAAAAGCCTTACTTGCTCCAGGATCGATGAGTTCTCGCCCCAATTCTTCCCGCACCCTAAGTAAACCCTTTTGCCGCAGCATCCGATTTAGGTGAATGGGTTTAGAGACAGATGTGATTCCATATTCCGATAAAACAATGACTTGAGCACCGCGATTTTCATAGTAGGCAATCAAATCGCCACAAAGAGTATCAATTTCCAGTAAATCTTTGGCGATCAGATTTTGGTCGGGACCAAACTTTTGCAAGCAATAGTCTAAATGGGGCAGATAAATTAATGTCAACGTTGGATTGTTGTGTTCTTCTATCCATTTGGCTGAGTCAGCAATCCACTGCGAACAACGAATAGATGTATTGGGACCCCAAAAATTGAATAAGGGAAACTGACCAAGTTCGGCTTGGAGTTGCGATCGCAATTCCTGTGGTTGCGTATAAATATCGGGAATTTTCCTACCATCCGCTGGATACATCGGTCGCGGAGTGATTGCATAGTCAACCGTTGAGTACATGTTGTACCACCAAAACAAATTGGCGCAGGTAAAGGATGGATCTAGCAAACGCGCCATATCCCAAACTTTAGGAGCCTGAATTAGTTTGTTAGACTGTCGCCAAAACTTAATTTCACACTCATCGCGGAAATACCAGCCATTCGCCACAATGCCATGCTCTGTTGGCATTTTCCCTGTGAGATAAGTTGCTTGAACTGAACATGTCACAGCAGGTAACACAGGAGTTATTGGTACAGATTTCCCGCTCGCTGCCCAACGGGAGAGCAACGGTGTATGTTCACCTAACAAACTAGGTGTCAATCCCACTACATTAAGAACAACGGTTTTACGCATATAATGATCGGAATTATTTTAATTGAGACTTTTATGAGTTAATGCTCAGTAGAAAGTTCCTGAAAATTAATTAACATTGGTATACAGTTCTTTTCTTGTTTTCTAAACTGCACTTGGATGAAGAGAATGAGAAGATAAATGTTTCAAAACCCACTCATATTCCCGTTCAATTGATGTTGCTAAATCCATCTTCATCTCTTGAGGTAACACTTCCCAAGTGTAAGTTTCAATTTCCAGATGGTTGCAAATATTGTTGTTTTGTAGCAGTTTTAATACAACAACAATGTCATCTTGAGTCGAATGTAATAGTTGGTAATCGTGGATAAAAATTGGGACGTGGAAGTGAATCCGCCACTGAGTGTCTGTGGTACTTTCCAGCTTTGGCAATGCAGTTTCTAAGTCTGGATAATGAAGCAAGTGACCGTTAGGAGCGCAAGCAATTACCTGGTGTAAATAGGTAGATTCAGCAAAAGGACGTAACCGTTCTTCAACCAGGCGGCGTTGGTTAATATCAGTGGGAATGTGTACTTGCAACGCCGCACTAATCTGAATCTTGCCTATTTGAATTCCTACAGCTTGAAATTGCTGAAAAACTGCTGCCGGATCTTCATACTCTACAGCAAAATGGCAGGTGTCGTAACAAACTCGTACATGATCTAGTAACAGAACTTCAGCAGCCTCTAAGGGAATTCCAAGATGCGAGGCTAAATAAGATCCACCATACGGTAGTAAATGCATTTGGAAGAAATCAATGACTTCGGCAGCATTTTCAATTAATCCATCTGGTTCTGGTTCTAAATTGAGGTGCAGTATTTTTCCGGTGTCATTGCGTATGCGAGCCATTTCTGCCACCACTTGGGTTATGTGGTGAGTCGCACTCTGGAGAACAGATGTTTGAAAAAGTTGATTTCCTTTAAACCAAGGTTTGTATGACAATGGCAGTGTGGAAATGCTACCTTCCATTTCGGATGGTAAGAGTTCTGCTAGGATGTTTACCAGTCTTAACGAGTATTCTAACCGCGTTTGCTTAGACCAATCTGGTGCATAAACTTGGTCTTTGACAACTTGCTGATGGAATCCACCATAAGGAAAGCCATTTAAGGTAAACACGTAGAGATCAAGTTCTGCTAACCATGACTGAAAATTAGCCAAGCCATCTGCAAGTAGTTCTCTGGAAGCTACGTCTGCTAAGCGCAATCCAATCCCGAAGGGTTTATCTGGGGCTAACCGTGCCTTTAAGTCTGGAATGTAATGTTTTAAATTAGCAAAGACTTGACTCCATTCTTCACCAGGATGAATGTTTGTGCAATAAGTCAAGTGTAAATTATTATTTATTCCTGCTTTCATTTTTTAGGTAGTAGTTGAAAATTATTTCTAATTTTTTCGTAAGCCTTAGATTCCCGACTTCTTAGAGAAGTCGGGAATCTGATTGCTCCGAAGCTAACAGTGAAATTGCTTGCCTGTATAAGGATAAATCAACCTCGTGAACCTCAATTCCTTTTCCAAGGCTTTGTAAAAGCATTACTGTCAATTGTCCACCTAAGTGTTCCCGAAACTCGCTTAGCCCTCTAAACAGACAACGAGGATGTTCTAGTTGAAATGATTCAGAAGCAAGTTCTGGTACGTATAGGGTAAATCCCAATGCTAAGAGCGTATCAATTATCTGCCGCCACTCTACGCGGGAAATCAGTCCTAACAGGTAGGAATAGGTACTATCTAAAGCAATACCAATAGCTACGGCTTCTCCATGACGCAGGCTGTAGTTAGTCAACTGCTCGAGTTTGTGGGCTGCCCAATGACCAAAATCTAAGGGACGCGATGAACCTTTTTCAAAGGGATCGCCACTATTGGCAATATGATCTAAGTGTAGTTGGGCACAACGATAAATCACCTGTTGCATGGTGTTCATGTCGCGATCGCCAAGTTTCTGAGCGTGGGTACGAATGAACTCAAACAAGTTAGCATCTTTAATGAGCGCTACCTTCACTGCTTCAGCAATACCAGCACGCCAGTCGCGATCGTCTAAGGTTGTCAAGAAGTCAAAGTCATTTAAAACTGCAGAAGGTGGGGCGAAGGTGCCGAGAAAGTTCTTTTTCCCAAAAGCATTGATTCCGTTCTTGACTCCTACCCCAGAATCATTTTGTGCTAAAACTGTCGTCGGAATACGGATCAGGCGAACTCCCCGATGGGCTGTTGCTGCGGCATATCCAACCATGTCCAATACAGCCCCACCGCCTAAAGCCAACAGGTAGGAGTGACGGCAAAGTCCCACTTGATCTATCAGTTGGTGAATTTGCTCTACCAACTTGGGATTGTTCTTGGCTGCTTCTCCACCAGGAACGATCGTCGGAGAAGCTACTAGTTTTAATGTGTTTGCATAGCGATCGCCATACGCCTCAATTTGCGAAAGCAAGGAGCGGCGATACTCTAACAATCCTCCATCCACCACTACTAGGACTTTTTTTGGTCCTATCTCCCCGTCTGCTGCAATGACGGATGCTAGCATCGGATTTTTTAAATTAAACAAACCTGTGGTGAAGTACACGTCGTAGTCGAATCTTACCGAGACACTTTGGCGGATCGGTTGTAGATCGATTGTTGTATTTCGCTTAATATCAACTACCATATTTTTCCGTGATCTATAATTATTTTGGTTTACGGCTCAATCGCTAAGGATGCCAAGACAAAAAAGAGAGAACCGATCTCAACAGCTAATCGCTAATTGCTGACTTTGTAAAAAGCTTTGGGTATTTTCAAATTCCTGGATTAATGCGGCTCGGTCTTTTTGGATGACTAACTGTGCTAAATAGTTATAAGCATTGGCTAAGGAGACAATTGCAAGACCTCTATCTTCTGTAGCCAGCATAATATCCACACATAAGTTTGGACTTTGGGCAAATAAACGCTTCACGATGTCAATTTCTTGACGGTAACTGGGACTTGACATCGACAGGCTACGATCTACATCGATTTTTTGTTGGGCTAAATACACACCGAGGCTAAATCGCGAAAAATGTCGTGTCGCTTGAATAATCACCATTAAATGGTCATGTTCTTCAGGTGTACATTCGATTAAATCTCCACCCTGACTGCTCATCAAGTCTAATAACCATTGAAATGATTCGTCGTTTCGACCGGAACAGACTACGATTTTTTGTCCGACAAACGATTTGAC
>CAZZVG010000594.1:0-4815 GCA_964657295.1 Iningainema sp.
TTTTCATCAAATTTTAATATAAAACCTCACGCCTATCGTCAGATCTCCACTAGTCGCGAATGCCTCGAGCATCGTAGCATAGCTAAAAAGTCATACCTGCTTGGGAATGCTGAGATCTGACGGCTGAATACTTACGCTGTTGATGTCTTCCTTAGTTCATTAAAAACACTTAACTCAAAAATTAAACTAATTTGTGAAAATTGAAGACACAGAAGAACGACTTCTCCAAAAAGTCGGGTATCTTTTTTTTCACGAATGATTTAGGACTGCTATATCGTGCCTAGCAACTGACGATATTAATATTTTGCTAGTTTTAATAACGAGTAATACTTATCTTTGTAAACAATATATGCTTTAGACTTATATTTTTTTTCTATTTCCTTTTGTAACAGCTTTGAAGGATTCAGTAAAAATATATTATTATAACCCACAGGAATTTTATTAATTTTGCTGTTCTTTAATAAGAGAAACCGTACTTTTGGCTGCAAAAGATAGCTAATAGAAAAAATGTTTCCATAATTAATTCCAATAGCATCACTTATCAAAAGTGGGCGAGAAGCTTGATTAATGATTTTGGCAACTTGTGGATTTCCATAACTAACGATCTTACTCCACCAAGTTTCTGCTTGAGAAATTACACCATAAGAAACTACGCCCCCAGAAATGATTACTGCCAATATTGTTTGCCAGATTCTGCGTCGTGATAAAATACCGTTATAAAGCTGAATAGCTAATGTATAAGCCACAGCCAGTTGAATTCCTAAATAAGAAGGGATCAAATACCGATCCGAAATTGATCTGACTCCTCCAAAAATCAAATCAGGTAGCATTAAAGGTAACGCAGGCACCACAATGAGTGTCACAACAAATAACCAGATTTTTGGATGAGTTGTTCGACACAAAAAGTAAATTGAATATCCTATAAAAATTAAGAATATTGGTGGAATTAAATAGTTAAAATGATTTTCAATTCCCAAGTTCAAATCAAAAAAAATCTGACTTACTTGTAGCAGCCAAGACTGAATTAAAGTTAATAAGGGTATTTTGATCGTTGTCCAAGCTGTGGAAGATTGGAATTTCTTGAAGTTAGCTATCACAACAAAAATCCAAGGTGTGAAAAATAAAACCGCCACAGACAAGGCAATAAAATAAGCTTTTACTGTTTTAGTCCAGCAGAATCTTGAAATTGCCAGTACATAAACTCCATGAGCAATTGCGACAAATCCACTTAACAAAGATGTATAAAATCCGAAAACTAAAGTAGTTGTATAAATTCCCCAAGTATAAATTTTGTCTCGTTGTGACTGCTGTTTTGATTCGAGTCGCATAGCTCGTAGCAGTGAGGCGCTAGATAGTAATATGGTAACTACCCACAAAATTTGTTCTCGTGCTTCCTGGGCATAGATTAGCTGAATTGGCGAGATTGCTACAAGTGCGATCGCCAGGTAAGGTACTGATAATGGCACTTTAAATAATTCTCGGCTCAACCAGTAAATAGAGGGAAAAACCAGTAAGCTCATCAACGCCGACAAACTTCTGATCGTCGTGACTGAGTTGCCAAAAATTTGTACCCAGAATCGGGCTATTACATAATAAAGCGGTGGATGTTGTAAGTCTTCTGTTGCCAAAGATTTTATGGTGTCACCGAAACCTTTGTCCAAATTGGGGTGCTGAAACTTGGCAAAATCTTCCTTTGTAATGACATGACTGTTAAAGATTTGCTGCTTGGCTTCCACGACGGTGTAACCAGAAATCCGCAATGATGTGTAAGTTTCATCATGCCAGTAAACTTTGTTTTCAAGATTAAAAAATCGAAAAAATGTACCCAGCATCAACAGCACGACAATTAAAAACCGCAACCAATTCGGAGCAAGTATAAGATGCCGCATAACCGGATTTCTCAAGAAGTTGAAGAAACCTACTCAATTAGAGCGATCAGCAATATTTCTTGTAGGAATAGCTCATTTTTAGAAAAGACAAGCTAACAGAACAGCATAGCGTGAAGCACTGAGCTTAGCTACTCCCACTTGCGAAAATTTGCGATGCCAAAAGCCACGGCTTAAGCCGTATCGCTCGTGATAAACTGTGATGAGTGATTAGTGTCCCGAGATTTTCATTACCAGAATCTTCAGAGCCACTGCTTCCGAAACGGGCATAACCGATAAACGATTTCCCTGTCTGACAACCATTAGCTCCTCTGGGGTAAACTTCTCTTTAAGTGTTGACAGTAAGATAGTGTGAGCAAAAGTTTCTACAAACTCGACGACTACTGTGTGCCAACGCGGGGATTCGGGAGTTGATTTAGCGTCGTAGTATGGACTGTGAGGATCAAACTGGGATTGATCAACAATACCTGTTTTCACGACACGCATTAACCCGACAATACCAGGAGGATTGGTGTTGGAGTGATAGAAAAATGCTAAATCTCCTACCTGCATTTGACGGAGAAAATTGCGAGCTTGATAATTGCGAACACCGTCCCAGATAGTCTCGCACTGCTGTCGCAAGTCAGCAATGCTATAGACTTCTGGTTCTGACTTCATTAACCAATAACTCATTGAGTTCTGAGCCGGATCAACCGCAGCATATCTCCCCTCTGCCTTCTTACACTAAACAACAAAAAGGCTACATCCAATCAATTCGCTTTCGGATTACTACTATACCGAACCCTAGTTCCTGCCCATTGTAGCTTCTCTCGCAGCGTCTGATAATATGAATTGTTTGCCCGCAAAATGATAAACTTCGCCCGACTATCAGCCATACGCACATCAACACGGTGTCCGGGCCAAATCGATGTGGCTAGTACTCCATCTGTCCACAGCTTGGTACTCAAATCATAATCTCTCAAAGGCCAGATGCTGAGAACGGAGCCTGGAGGTAAAACAATGGGACGGCTCGAAAGACTCATCGGACAAATAGGAGTGATGGTAATGGCTTCCATACCATCGTGAATAATTGGACCATTAGCAGAGACGGTATAACCCGTTGATCCCGTTGGTGTAGCAATAATTAACCCATCTCCTACGTATTGATCTACGACCTCACCGTCAATTTCCATCTCTAAAATTGAGGTAATCATCCTGTCAGCCGAAGCAGGTTTGACACACATTTCATTTAAAGCGAGGTAGCGATCGCTCACTGGTTCTAGATTTGTGCTATGACCCTCATGCACTGCGGCTTGTAACATCATCCGCCTTTGGATGGCGTATCTATCCTCATTCAGCCGATCCCAGACTCGTTCAGTATCCTGAAACTCTTCAACTGACTCAGTTAAAAACCCCAGATGACCTCCCACATTTACCCCTAAAATGGGAATGCCAGCAGGAGCTAAATGTCTGGCACTAGTTAAAACAGTACCGTCCCCACCCAAAACCAAAGCCAGATCTATGGGTTGTACTGCGGAAGCCAAAAAAACCGGGTAAGGGTTATCTTTTGGTCCACTCGGTCCCATTAACACCTGGCATTGACGATTTTCTAGTTGCTTAGCACAGATTTCTGCCAAGCGTTGACTTTGGGTGTCTCGCGCTTTATAAGCAATGATGACATGCTTTAGTTCCACAGAACTACCACTTGAGAAGATTAAATTGTTCCATATCAACAGTATCGCGGTTGCGATAGATAGCTAGGACGATCGCCAAACCTACCGCCGCCTCAGCTGCCGCTACAGTGATGACAAACACAGTGAAAACCTGACCTTTAATCGTCACTGAGTCCAGGTAGTTAGAAAAAGCCATTAAATTTAGGTTGACGGCATTGAGTAGCAACTCAATCGACATCAGTACCCGCACGGCATTGCGGCTAGTAATCAAGCCATAAATACCGATACAAAACAAAGCTGCTGCTAGTAATAAAAAGTACTGGATTTGCATGATTAGTTAGTTGTTGGTTGCTAGTTGTGGGTTATTAGTTATTCGTTCAACGACTCGTTGTTGGTTGCAGTGTATACTAAGCATTCATCACTAACGATCAACAACGAGTTGTCAATTGTATTTTCTTTTAACTACTAACCACTGTATGGGGGGTTTGAGTTACAAAGATTAATGCCGCCGCTACATTAACAACTGACGCTCATTACTGAATATTCTTGCTAGCATCGCCGACTGATACCAGTTCTCTAGGACGCTCTGCCAAGGTTAAAAACGGTTGCCGATTGTCTGGAGATATTATTTGCTCTGGTAAATACTCGCGACGTGCTAGAATAATCGCGCCGACCATGGATATTAACAACAAAATCGAAGCCAGTTCAAAAGGCAGTAAAAAGTCACTGAACAAATGCTGAGCAATCACAACTACGGTGTCCTTAGTAGGAGTTGCAGTGGATATCGACCAAGGTGTTACCAAAACCATCGTACTTAGAAGCGCAAACAATCCCAAACTCACCATCCCTGTCAGTGCTTTACGCACCCAAGCTGTCGGGAAGGGGACAAAATTCTGCTGCTTGTTCACCAACATAATGGCAAACAATATTAATACGTTGACCGCGCCAACATAAATAAGTAATTGTGCTGCTGCTACGAAATCAGCATTTAGCAAGAGGTATAGTCCACCAATACTGATAAACACACCACCTAGCAAAAAGGCTGAATAGACAATACTGTCTAACAACACTACACCCAGTGCTGCCCCAATCATCATGACAGCCAGTATGCCAAACGAAACAAATTGTACTCCTTGGGCTAAATTCACTTTTTTGTCCTTTGTTGGTTGTTGGTGGTTGATTGTGAGACCAGTCCTAAAGGCAGGTTTCCCGCCGTAGGGAACTGGCGATCTTCTCCCAAGGGGAGACGCAATCATGCGAACGCAGCGTTAGCGAGT
>CAZZVG010000595.1:0-2728 GCA_964657295.1 Iningainema sp.
AACATCTTTGCTAGGATGTGGAAGCACCTTGCATTTAGTCCAGGCATTGACAGGGGTTAATTTGTTAGATCATCCTCGTCTGTGGTTGGTAACTCAGGGAGCAGTGGCAATCACCAATCTAGAGGGAGTAGCTCAATCAAGCTTGTGGGGAATGGCAAGGGTGATTGCTAGAGAACATCCAGAACTCAATTGTGTACGGATAGATTTGGCTCCAACAGCAGATGCTGAAGTGGTACAAGCCCTATTTGAGGAAATTTGGTTCCCGACTACAGAAGACCAGGTTGCCTTTACTGACCAACTGCGTTATGTCGCAAGGTTAGCTCCCTATCAGAAGTCTAAAGATTATATACAAGCAGCGTATAAACCTCTGAGGTTTTGTGAAGATAGTACCTACCTCATAACTGGTGGTATGGGTGGTTTGGGTTTATTGGTAGCTCGTTGGATGGTACAACAGGGAGCAAGACATTTGGTGTTAGTCGGACGTAGTGCTGCAAGTGTTGCTGTTGATGAGCAGCTTCAAGAATTAGAACAAGCTGGTGCTCAGATAAAGGTTGCTCAGGCGGATGTGTCGGATGTCAAACAAATTACAAGAGTACTAAGAGAAATTGAGCAAACGTTACCACCACTACGCGGAATTATTCATTCTGTTGGTGTTTTGGATGATGGCGTTCTACAACAGTTGAACTGGCAACGCTTTGTAAAAGTTCTAGCACCGAAAGTACAAGGAGCTTGGCATCTGCATACTTTAACTCAGAACCAGCCTTTAGACTTCTTTGTGATGTTTTCTTCTATAGCTTCTTTACTTGGTAATCCAGGTCAATCTAACCATGCAGCAGCTAATGCTTTTCTTGATGCCTTAGCGTATTATCGTCAAGCTCAGGGGCTAGCAGGTTTGAGTATCAACTGGGGACCTTGGTCACAAGTAGGAGCCTTCGCACAGCGTCAACTTGATGAGCAAACAAAAACGCGGGGTATTGGAACGTTTGCTCCAGAACAAGGATTAGTTGCCCTAGAGCAATTACTGTCTCAATCCTCTACTCAAGTTGCAGTTATGCCTGTTAATTGGGTACAGTTTTTTGAAAAATCAACTTCAGTTTCACCGTTGTTCACTAACTTTTTACAAACTCCAGTAAAAACTGTGGTTGTGCAATCCAATTTGGTTGAACAATTAAAGACGACAGATATCACCAAACGTCGAAAGCTTTTGGAAGATCATATTTGTTCAATAGTGGCTAAAGTCCTCAGTTGGGATCTATCAGAACCCATCAGTGTAAAGAAAGGATTTTTTGAGCTAGGGATGGATTCACTAACTTCTTTAGATTTGAAAAATCATCTGCAAAAGAGTTTAAAATGCTCTTTACCACTAAATTTAGTTTTTGAGTATCCTAATATAGAGATGCTAACTGATTATTTAGTGCAAGAACTCAATATAAATTCTGATGAATCTGAGCAAGAAGTTCCGCAGGAAAGTCATAAGCTTAATATTGAAAATAGTAATCGGATTAAGATAGAATTATGAATTTATTAGAATTTTTACAAGACCTTTCTTTTCAGGGAATCGAGTTAGAACATGATGAAGAAAAATTACTAATAAATGGTTCCGAAAGTGCATTAACTCCTGATGTAATTGCTCAACTAAAAAGGCATAAAGCTGAAATTTTACAGTTACTACGCGAGCATCCAGATATTTTAAAGATTTATCCTCTTTCCTATGGTCAACAAGCGCTGTGGTTTTTGTGGCGATTAACACCTGAGAGCGTAGCCTACAACGTATCCTTTACATGTCGTATTTGTTGCCCTGTCAATATTAGAAATTTACAAAAAAGTTTCCAGCTTCTTTTTGACCGTCATCCACAGTTGCGTAGTAAGTTTTTTAAACAAGGTAATAATGTTGTTCAACAGACTAATCAAACTCAGTTTACAAATTTTCAACATATAAATGCCTCTACTTGGAGAGAGCAGGAGCTTGAGCAAGGAGTTTTTCAGGAACACCAACAACCCTTCAACATCGAAAATGACTTGCTCATGCGGGTGCGTTTGTTCACTTGCTCACACCAGGAACATATCCTGTTAGTTACCATACACCATATTGCTGTTGATGCTAGGTCTATAATATTACTGATAGAAGAGTTAATAACAGTTTATCTTGCACTAGAGTCAGGTGTTCAGCCATCTCTAAGAGATTTAAAGCACTCCTATATAGATTACGTTAGTTGGCAAAGAAAATTATTAACCAGTGCTCAAGGAGAAAAACTGTGGAACTACTGGCAGCAAAAACTGGCAGGGGAATTGCCATTGCTTAACTTGCCAACAGATAGACCAAGACCACCTATACAAACTTACAACGGTGCTTCTCATAATTTCAAAATATCTCCAAAGCTCACAGCACAACTCAAAGAGCTAGCTCAAACAGAAAACATATCCCAATACATAGTTCTGCTAGCGGCATTTCAGGTTCTCTTGTATCGTTACACGGGGCAAGAGGATATTCTGGTAGGCGCTCCCACCTCAGGTAGAACTCAACCTGAATTTGGGCCACTAGTTGGCTATTTTGTCAATCCAGTAGTTGTGCGGGCGAATCTTTCAGAAAACCTCTGTTTTCAAGAGTTTCTGACTCAAGTTTACCAAACAGTATCAGAAGCATTAGCGCATCAGGATTTTCCCTTTGCTCTACTAGTAGAACGATTGCAGCCACAGCGCGATCCGAGCCGCTCTGTTATTTTTCAGG
>CAZZVG010000595.1:2738-4806 GCA_964657295.1 Iningainema sp.
TTAACTTCCTTTTTCAAAACTTGCGGGAGTTTGAGCACACACAACAACTGTGGTTAGGAAGTGAAGTAGATAAAGACGGATTTAAACTCAAACCTTTTGAAATACCTCAGATGGAGGGTCAGTTTGATCTAAATCTGACGATGGCAGAAGGAAGTTCTTTTTTCGTTGGGACTTTTAAATATAACACTGACCTGTTTGATGCCAGCACTATCAAGCGGATGGCGGGGCATTTTGTAACGTTGCTTGAAGGGATTGTGACTAACCCCCATGAGCGGATTTCGCAATTACCTCTGCTGACACAAGTGGAGCAGCATCAGTTATTAGTTGAGTGGAACTCGACTCAAGCAAATTATCCACTAGATAAGTGCATCCATCAGTTGTTTGAGGAGCAAGTTGAGCGTACTCCAGATGCTATAGCAGTTGTATTTGAAAATCAACACCTAACTTACTATCAGTTGAATTGTCATGCTAACCAATTGGCTCACTACTTGCAGTCAGTGGGTGTAGGCCCAGAGGTACTGGTCGGTCTGTGCGTGGAACGCTCACTGGATATGGTGGTGGGACTGTTAGGAATTCTCAAGGCGGGTGGTGCTTATATGCCGCTTGACCCAGAGTATCCCACTGATCGGTTGAGCTTTATGTTAGAAAATGCTCAAGTAGGAGTGCTGCTGACCCAACAGTCACTCATGAACAGACTTCCTGAGCATAAAGCACAGTTCGTCTGCTTGGATAAGGTACGGGAACAAATTGTCCAAAACTACCTCAATAACCCTGTTAGTGGAGTGAGAGCTTTCCATCTAGCTAATGTGATTTATACCTCAGGATCTACAGGCAGACCTAAGGGCGTAATGGTTATGCATAACGGACTTTGCAACTTAGCTCAAGCTCAGATTCATATTTTTGGCTTGCAAAAGTCAAGTCGTATTCTCCAGTTTGCCTCCCTCAGTTTTGATGCTTCTATCTGGGAAGTCGTGATGGCTCTAGGATCAGGAGCAGCACTTTTCCTGGAAACTCTAGACTCTTTACTGCCTGGTTTGCCATTAATTCAGTTATTACGCAATTATTGCATTACGCATATCACGCTACCACCATCGGCGCTCTCCGTCCTGCCTGTTGAAAAACTTCCCACACTGCAAACAATGATTGTGGCAGGAGAAGCTTGCTCTCCTAAACTAATAACACAATGGTCTGCTGGCAGAAACTTCTTCAACGCCTACGGACCGACAGAAGCTAGCGTCTGTGCCACAGTGACAAAATGCACTGTTGACGACAAGAAAATTTCAATTGGTCGTCCAATAGCCAACACGCAAATCTACATCTTAGACAGCAATCTGCAACCAGTTCCCATTGGCGTACCAGGAGAGTTACACATCGGTGGGGAAGGATTGGCACGAGGCTACCTCAACCGCCCAGAATTGACAGCTGAGAAATTCATCCCCAATCCCTTTAGCACTAACGGGTATTCCCGCCTGTACAAAACCGGAGATGTAGCACGCTATTTGCCCTCAGGCAACATCGAATACCTGGGACGGATCGACCACCAGGTAAAGATTCGCGGCTTCCGCATCGAGTTAGGCGAGATAGAAGCAGTACTGAACCAACACCCATCAGTTGACTCAGTGGTCGTCGCAACTAGAGTTGACACTCCTGGGAATCAGCGCTTAGTCGCCTACATCGTGCCACAAAATCGTTCAGCACCCACAATCAGCGAGTTGCGCCAATTCCTGAAAGCAAAGCTGCCAAATTATATGGTATCATCTGCAATAGTGATGCTGGAATCATTGCCTTTAACTCCTAATGGTAAAGTAGACCGTCGTGCTTTGCCTTCCCCTGACACACGTCAACTTGAATTGACTTCATATGTGGCACCGCGTGACACCTTAGAACTACAGTTAGCACAAATTTGGCAAGATGTTCTCGATGTTCACCGTGTTGGAGTAACAGACAACTTTTTTGACCTCGGCGGTCATTCTCTTTTGGCTATCCGCCTAATGGCTCAAATTCAGCAGCAGTTTGAGAAAGAACTACCCTTAGCGACACTTTTCAAAGGTGCAACAATAGAACAGCT
>CAZZVG010000596.1:0-4804 GCA_964657295.1 Iningainema sp.
GTGAAGAGTGAGTTCATCTCCATAACTTAGGCTTACTTTCCAACAGCTTTCTCCTATGACTCCACTAATTATTTGTATAATCTGCTCTAAATCACTAGGCTGGTTTATATTCTTAATTAAATTAATGGTCATATATTTACATTAAAATTAATTGTTATAATCCTAAAAAACCGCGAGCTTTTTGTCTAAGTTCTTGATAAGTGAAATCCCCACGTTCATTGTTTGTGCCACCGTTGCCAGCGGCTTTCTCATCTTCCAAAAAATCGCCAAATTCTCTTCTCTCTTCTTCTGTCATGTGGAATTCTTTGGCAACAGCAACTACAAGCTGAATATCTTTTTTATTACCCAATTATACCTCACACAGTAGGTTTTAGTTTCTATCATAATCTTTAGATTTTACTGATCGCCTTTTCCTAACCCGCTCCTCGCCTGGGATTGCCCTTGATTCAATCAGAAATTCGGGAATCTCCCACAACTCGGCATCATCGAGGTTGTATTGTTCGCAAACAAGGCTGAGGCGAATAGAAGAGCTGGTGACGGGGTTGACAGAATGAGTCAAATTGCCTTGGAAAAAAACCAGGGTATTCGATTGAGGGACGATTTGCCCACAAGAACGTTTGTGCGATCGCAGCACAAGTTCTCCTCCGACTAAATCTGTAGGTACTACAACGTAGAGAACACTAACGACTGTTGGAGGTTCGATGGTTTTGCAGTAGGAACGCAGGGAGCGATCAATATGAGGATCGACACGAGATCCCGACTTTAATAATAACGGATTGAGGTAAAAAGCATTGCACTCTGGTTGCAGTACTTGGTTGAGATAAGGCCCGAAGTAGGGGAAGCGTTGCTCTACGGTTGCGAGATGCGATCGCCTAAACACCACAGAAAACCCTTTTGTCCCCACAAAATCACGATTCAGATTGTTCAGCGTTAAATAAGGACAAGCCAAAACTTTCCCCTGCAACTCATTCAGGTAGTTTTCCGAAAAAGCATTCTGCTGTTGATGATAGTAGGTTAGCATAATTGATAATTATTACGTCAAGTTTAGCGGGCATATCCTCTGACAATTGATCGTATCAAACCACTGTCTTTGGGAGGTGAGAACGATGTGGATAATTTGGCTGTCTTCCTATCAACGGTGCAACGAACGCCACTATAAGTAGGTTGGAATCGAACCAGAAAGCGTAAAAGGGATTTATGAACGAACTTGAATGTGCAGATGCTTATCAGGAACTTGTAGAAATCCTCAATGAGTTTCGGTTGGGGTGGTTAGTTGAAAGGGTGGCTGATGTTATTAAAAGAGGAAAAACAGTTAGCGTGCAATCAAACAGTCAACAGCCTTCTCGGCTGGAAGTTGAACCATTAACTAACCGTGAGCAATTATTTCTCTTAATTGACGCGATCAAACGGGTATTAGTAGAACCGGCAGCGATGGAGGTAGAACTTTCAGATTTTTTGAGAGAACAAAACCTGGAGCAAAAAATTACTACTTCAGATGGTAAACAGGAAACAGTTTATGATTATCGACCAGAGGTTGTCTATCCCCGGAAAGAAAAAGCTGATGTGTTAAAAGAACTACTTGAAGAACTGCGTCGGGATGCTTTAAAATCCTTTAAAGCAAGATCCGGAATTTGAGTTTAATGTTCTGGGCACCTTACATTTTATTCGGCGATTGGCTCCATAACATTAATTACGTGCTACTGCCAAACAATTTAGCAATAGTTATCATTGGTAGATACAGGCGCTGTGACTGATCGGGAAACGCGATAAACTGATGATGTTCGTAAAAATCATGCGCTTTGTCATCCTTCGCATCAACCACAACAGCTATTGAGGCAATCTCACTATTGAAGCTACGCTGCAATGCATCCATCAATAGAAAAGAGCCTATTCCTTGCTGCTGATAGCGTTTATCCACAGCCAACCGCCCTAAAAGAGTCGCAGGAACGAGTGGGTATTTTGGCAATTTCTTAGATATCTCTGTTGGTAATTCTGCCAAACGCATGGCTGTAGCTGCCAAGGTGTAGTAACCTGCGATTTTATCGATCTCGTGATCGACTAGTACAAACAAAGCAGCGATCCTTCGCCGCATATCCTGGCTTGCTTGTTGCTTCAGGTATCTGTCAAGCGATTCAACTCCACACTCAAAATCAAAACGGTTATGTTGAGTGTTAAATGGTTCAACGACATAAGCAAACGGAGGATTCACAGAAGCTCCATACTTTGTTTGTATCGTTTAACCGCTGCCAATAATGCGTATCCCGGATCCGGGGGATTTAGCAAGGCTTCGACAAAGGCTTCACTATCCTGCTTGGTTAAGCTAATCAGCGTATGTTCCTGAATAGTCCGAAGTGCTGCCGCATGAGCACTGCTGACCACAAAATCTGTCAGCGTTCTACCTTCTAGAGAGGCGGCTTGTTGGAGCAATTCTTTCTGTTCCCGAGTTAGTCTGGCTTCCAACCGTTCTAGCTTACCATGCTTTGCTTCCCCTTTTCCCTGATTTCTAGCATCCTGTATAGTCATCTTGCTTTGTATATTGACTTCTTTTCTTAAGAATACGGTAAAATGCCGTACAATGCCACTACTCCATCGCCTGAATCTGCTTATTCGCCTCTTTTTGTGCTTGGAGTAAGGCTTGCTAGCATGGCACTAACGAACTGATTGTCAAAGTTGTGGACAATTATGCTTTGCTTCAAAGTCTTTCAGTACATCTCTCAACAGTTCTTGCTCAGTTGGACTAGCACCCCAACCACTAAGTTTAATCACAATTGGGGTAGGTAATGAGTAATTTATATAAACTAAAAATCAGGATGGCGATCGCGACTACCAGTCCCAAAATTTTCCCCAAGTTTTTTTGTTCACCTTTTGATAGCGAAGAAGTGGTATTGTCTTTATTTTAATTTTTGTTGAGAAATGTAAGCTAGAATAGCAAAGAATTGTAAACACCGCTGGAGATGTATCACTAAAATGAGGTGAAGTGTATTAAATTATACTTAAATTCTTCATGCTAATGCACTCGGCGCTCAGGAAGATGTAGTCATGCGAACGTGTTTAAACGCGAGAGACAAAAAACTTTTTCCTTATCCAATAATGGAGCCACTTCCAAGATATTGCTCTACTCAGGAAATCTCCTCGCCTCTGTTGAGAAAGCTTTCATCTGCACTCAATACGGTTCGGTTAAGAAATTTACTCGTTAAGGCAAGCAGGGGGGGCAGGGGGAGTGGAGCAGCAGGGGGGGAAAGAGCTAATTCTCTACTAGCTCTTTCCTCCCCTGCTTCCCCTGCCTCCCCTGCTTATCCGAACCGTATTTCATCTGCACTGGCTTATCAGGAAGGACGCAGCACTACTAAAATGTGGAGGTAAGTTATGGATTCTTTGCCGTTGTCGGCTTCTCTTACTTCTGAAATATCTCAAAGGGCTGTTTCACAAACAGATGTCTCTTTCTCTAAACCCCCACGAATAGCTAAGGATGCTATTCGTACCAGCCTTAAAGCTTCAACCTTCGATACTGTTTTTGCTGAAGCATTGGTAGTCACCAATAGCGGTATTTTGCTCAGCAATTTCTTAGTAGAGTTGGATGCTAGTCCGATCGTGTTTGGTTTGCTATCCTCAATCCCAATGCTCGTCAATCTCATGCAACCCTTGGGCGCTTACTTCTCGGAACGCTCAACCAGCCGCTTTAAATATTCTATCAGGATCTTTGTCCCAGCGCGGCTCGTTTGGCTAATTCTTGTCTTTGGGATTGTCGGCTTCGGTTGGGGATGGCTTGATTCTCATCAGTTAGTGGCACTGACGCTGTTAGTCGTTTTAATCAGCAACTTTACTGCAGCCTTCGGCATTGCATCTTGGCTCAGTTGGATGGCAACTTTAGTCCCTCGGCAATTACGAGGACGGTATTTCGGGTTACGCAGTAGTATTACCAGCTTAACCATGATGATTTACATACCTTCAGCCGGTTTAACTGTATCAATTTGGCCCGGTGGAACCTTACAAGGTTATGCATTTATTCTGTTTTTAGGCGTGATTGCAGGGGTAATTAGCATCGGTTGTCAGTACTTCCAAAAAGATGTCAACCCGCAAGCACAAAATGCTTCTGCCAACGGGGTTTCTCCTGAAAATGGAGATTTAAAGAATACACAAGCAACTAGTGATAATACTGAAGCTGTCCCGGCTGCGCGTGCTAAGGATAGCATCTGGAAGAATGTTAATTTTTTAATGTTCTTGCTTTATTTTAGTTCATGGATGTTTGCAGTTAACCTTAGTCTGCCGTTCTTTAATCTCTACATGTTAGATGTGCTCAATTTAGATGTCAGCTTGGTAACGCTATACGGCAGCTTTCAGGCGGGGGCTAATCTGATCATGCTCATTGTGTGGGGTAGGTTGGCAGACAAAATAGGCAATCGTCCCATCCTACAAGTTATTGGGATTGTGGCTTCCAGTGTACCGTTGCTGTGGTTGGGGATTGGCACTAACAGTATAGATCTTTGGTTGTGGTTACCGTTAATACATATCTTTATTGGTGGCAATTGGGCAGCTCTAGATTTATGTAACAACAATTTACAAATAGACGTAGCATCAGTTAAGAATCAGTCAGTATATTTTGCGATCGCAGCTGCCTTTGCTGGAGTCAGTGGTGCTTTAGGTACAACCATAGGTGGCTTCGTAGCTGAAAATCCTTCGTCTGGTGGCTTAGCCAAGTTGTTTGTGGTCTCGGCAGTTTTCCGAGTGGCAGCAATTATTCCACTTTTCTTTATCCAGGAATCACGCGGACACTCTCTTGTGCAAATGATCCAAGCTGGTTGGC
>CAZZVG010000597.1:0-4796 GCA_964657295.1 Iningainema sp.
TACTAGGTTTCTCCACTCAATCCGCTCTCTCAACACGTGACTTTACGTTGATTATTCCCAAAAAACAACTACATTCTCTCATCGGTACCTTGCCCACCAGAAAAAAATTATTTTCTTAGATAAAAGCCCAAATGGTTGAAATGAAATGCTTCTAGAACTTTTGTTCCTGAATCTGAGAGCTTTTAAATTTATAAAAAGTTATCATTCGGATTCTCAATATCTCGTAGCTTTATATATAAATTTCTTATATATTTGTCCTGAGAAATCTAAGTATTTTTTCTGACAACTCATTCAAGGTTACACTATCTGGTATATTTTTAACATAAATCTTACTGAAAAAAACTGGCGAAGGCAGCAATCCTGAAAAATTTTGCTTAAAGAGAGGTAATCAAGCTTCACCGTCTTATTTCTCATACCTACGAGAGTGCAACAGATTTTATTGTCTCGGTGGGCGCTACTCCCAAAGCAGGGGATGCAGGGGAGGAAAGAGATGGTGAATAATTCCCCTGCTTCTCTTCTAACCCTGCTCAAGAACAGCCTGCCTTAAAGAATAAATTCCTTAACCGAATGGTATTGCCAAAAGAACTTTAGGAACTTTTATTTTTAGTAAGTTCTTCAGTCTATTTATGTCTTGGCTTTTTACTCTATGAGAATTTACTGTAAGTAACCCAATTGACGACGTGCTTCAAATAAACTTACAGCAACGCTGACTGAAAGGTTTAAGCTGCGAACATGAAGTTCGCTCATCGGAATATATAGGGTAGTATCACAAGAAGTTAAAACTGTAGGTGGCAAGCCAGTAGTTTCACTGCCAAACAGCAGCCAGTCGTCAGAGTGAAACTGAAAGCTGGCGTAATTGCAACTCCCTTTAACGCTGAAACCTAGCCATCTTCCTCCACGCACTTGATGTACTGCCTGAAAAACCTCTAAAGATTCGTGATAGTGTAGCTTTACGTAAGGCCAGTAATCTAAACCCGCTCTTTTAAGGTAGCGATCGCTAATTTCAAAACCTAATGGTCCGACTAAGTGCAATTCTGTACCTGTAGCAGCGCAAGTTCGCGCTATGTTACCAGTGTTTGGAGGAATCAGCGGGTTAACTAAAACGACCTGAGGCATTTGCAGTGGGTTTTAATGTATTGAAAATCAACTTATCAAATTTTCCAAATCTATCTAAAGACGGAAGGCAATGATAGTTTTTTTTAATTAATAGTACGAGGGCGAAATAGATTAGAAATTTAAAACATAGCATAAACCTCTCAGAATATGAATTTGAGAGGTTTAGAACTGAACCCAATAAAAATATTAAGTTTTGTGTCAAAAGATAAATTTATATTGGCGGATGCAAAATCTACTTGTTTTTCAAGACATGATTTGTCAGGAAACCTTAAGCAACCGATGAACACAATTTGTCTTCTAGTTCTATTTCTCGCTCATGTATAGCACAAATAGCCTGGGTAATAACGTGTTTAGGACTAAAACCAACTGCGTGTAATTGCAGCCATTGTTGGGCTTCGTTGCCTTCATTGAGAATCTTGTGTAAGGGTGAAAGGAAGCAGCTAAAGCCGTTTCGCTTGGCAATTCCCCAAACCTCATCCGTTATTTCACTAACCCAATCTCTAGCTGAGAGACTTCTACCATCTTGCCAGTGCCTGAGTTGAGCATCAAGACTAGAGGTAGCGGCTGCAGCTTCGTTGGCAGTAGTGATGGATATAAGTTCATCAGGCGAGAAGATGCTCTGCTCTAAGGGATCGATGTGAGGGTTTTCGATGATTTGCAACAGACGTGCCTCGAGCAAAGCCGTAATTGCGAGTAAGGCAAGGGGATCTGTCACTAAATCGCAAATTCGTAGTTCCAAGCGATTCAAATCGTAAGGACGGCGATCGCCATTTGGACGCACCGACACCCATAGATGACGAACACTCTGCATTGTTCCATCTGCTATTTGTTTTTCCATCCACTCAATATGATGGGCATGGCTTTCAAATAATGGCACATGAGCTGGCGTTTGCGGAAACAAGCCCCAACGAGTCGAGTGATATCCAGTTGCTTTGCTATCTAAGAAGGGAGACGAAGCACTCAAAGCTAAATATAAAGGCGCTTCTAAGCGTATAACTCGACATGCTCTCATTAAGACTTCTGGATCGGCAATACCTACATTGATATGAACGCTCGTGGTGACGACTTTGGTACCGTAGGTTTGCTCTATATAATCGTGATATGGATTGTTTGGATCGGAACGAACAAAGCGATCGCTACCACCTAAAGACAGGGTACTTCCCGGAATTAAGGTGTAATCGCCCAATTGCTTGAGATATTTTCGGAGTTTTGCTCGAGGAAGCAGTAAAGCACACAGTTGGTCATCGTATTTGCTTGATGGTGCCGTTATATATTCTACGTTTCGGCTATCTGGCTCAAGCACAAAGCCATCTAAAGAGCCGACTATTTGATCGGAGAGACCAACAATCTCACCTTGAGGCGTACCAGTGTATATCTCAATTTCAAAGCCTTTAGATAGCACCACTCTGTTCTCCTCGCCTCAGCAATTTCTTAAATTGTATCTAAGACGACGAATTTCTGCATCTACAGTTTGGTTTAAGCAAAAAGTTGGATTTTTAAGTGTGGGTGTTGTCTCACAGTCAAAGTCTACACTGTCGATAAACGAAGCTAGCGGCACGATGCACTAGGGAGTGACAAAAGACAAGGGATTTGAGATCATTGGCATAGCCACCGCCAATGACGCAGGCGACTGGATAGCCACTACTCACGCAGGTACTCAAAACTTGCATTTCGCGACGGAAGATTCCCGTGTCGGTTAAGGCTAATTTTCCCAGGCGATCGCCCACATGAGGATCGACGCCCGCATCGTAAAGTACTAAATCTGGCTTGACACTTGACAATAAATCTGGTAAGAAACTTGCTAAGGTTTGTAAATAAGCATCGTCTTCCATTCCCACTGGTAGAGGGACATCCAAATCGCTTTTTTGCTTGGTGCCGGGGAAATTGACTTCGCAGTGCATTGAAAAGGTGAAAACGCTGTTGTCGTCTTGGAAAATGAAAGCAGTGCCATCTCCTTGATGAACATCCAAATCTACAATCAGAATTTTACTGACAAGACCGAGTTTTTGCAGAACGCGGGAAGCGATCGCTAGATCATTAAAAATACAAAAACCAGATCCATAATCAGGAAAGGCATGATGAGTACCGCCTGCAGTATTGCAAGCTAAACCGTGATTCAGTGCCATTTGGCAAGTGAGAATAGTACCGCCTACGGCTACACACGTACGATTTACCAACGCCTCACTCCACGGTAAACCTATGCGTCGCTGTGCTTTGGCATCAAGCGTACCTTCACAGTAGGCTTGAACGTAATCTGGAGTGTGAACTAACTCTATCCACTCTTGTGGTGGACGTGAAGGTGTGTGAAATTGTTCTGTTTGCGCCACGCCATCAGCTAACAAAAGTTCGTAGAGTTGCTGGAACTTTGGCATCGGAAAGCGATGACCTTCAGGTAGTGGGGTAACGTAGTCAGGATGGTAAATAATTGGCAAGTTCATATTATTTATTTTGAACCGCCCTTGAAGGAGGTAGAGCGTTGGGGAAGACGAGCCTTGCACAAAGGTAACATTTGTAGGGAGCGTCCGACTCCGCCGACAGTCCCGCCGTAGCTCCTAAGAAACACATTTTGAAACCCATATATAGCAAGGTTTTTAGAGGTTGTTTGAAAAGGGTTGACTTGAGCCTCAAGTGTAACTCGGGGGTGCAGTCTCAAATCCCAAAACTCCGATTCTCTCGTACCCGGTTCTCGGTAGCCAGGGTATTGAAACACTCGTTTGAGGACTTTTCAAACATCCTCTTAGAGATTTAAGGAAAATGTGTTTCTTTCATATTTAACTTGCGGTACGCCGCTAGTTAAAGGCTCATATCTTGCACCTACCGAATAAACCCGTAAAAAACAAATAAAGATTACAAAAGTGTGACACTAGAATTAGCAGAAAGTTTATGTATATAAAAGTAATTTAAATGACTGATAAATTTATGAGATTACGGGATTTCCCCAGAAATCTGATGGCACGTTTTGTCAGGCGATGATGTTCCTTGTACCAAGGCGTAGGCGATCGCTAATTAACCCTTTTTTATCACTATGGGGAGAGAAAAATCGAAACTAAATTATGTTGTATGAAAAAAGCCTGTAATAATTACTAGGCAATTATTACAGGCTCGTCTTTTCCAAATTCATAATTATTAAATCCGTTTTAATATGTGCGGAATGTGGGTTAAAACTTGCGTTCGCACTTGGATTAAAAAATGAGCGCCTTCTGGAGTCCATCGCATTTGTTGCTTTTTGACAAAACGCTTGCTGATAACTTGATTAACAGCAGATTCTACAAATGAACTTGAAATAGTTTCAGAGTTGTGGTGGCGGTCGCCGTCATGTGGAATCGTCATTTATTTGGGAATACTAAATCCAGAAATTATCAAGATTTAGTGGTATGGTCGTGACTCCAGTAAGTATTCCCGGATATCAAATAAGCGAAGAACTCTACAATGGTTCTAGAACCCTGGTATATCGAGCAGTTCGAGAAATTGACGACCTAAGAGTAGTCATCAAACTGCTGAAAAATCCTTATCCCAATTTCAGCGAATTGTTACAGTTTCGCAATCAGTACACCATTGCCAAAAATCTCAACTCACCTCTGATTATCCAACCCTACAGCCTGGAACCCTACAAAAATGGCTATGTATTGGTAATGGAAGACTTTGGGGGGATTTCTCTAAAGGAGTGGGGAGTGGGGGGA
>CAZZVG010000598.1:0-4795 GCA_964657295.1 Iningainema sp.
CGATCGACTCTGTTGGTCATAGATTTCTACACGTTGTCGATTGTAAAGATTTTCAGAGGCAGCATTTGTTGGCTGATAATCTTCCAATTCGTCTAAAGCACTTAAAACCGTCGCCTCGGTAAACGAGAGTAAATATCCGTGTACCTGATTATCCCCCGGTATCATTGCTGGATAATCCATCGGTAAAGCAAACAATTTACCGAGCGTGAAAGCTTTCTTTGAGTCTACCACTTTACCAGCACAGTATCTTTGATAATTTGCTTCACCTGGTTTGAGAGTGCCATAGACAAACACTCGCAGGCACAAAGGTGATTTAGTAAATTCAGACATCGGGAAAAAGCCGAAAGGTTACTGCCAACTTCCTGTAGGACGGAATATTTGGGATTTTGCACTTCTTCGAGCACTATATATAAATATAAGTTGGATTGGTGCATCCTTCAATCCCATCGCGCTCCTTACAAGATTAACAATCTGCTTGCAGCAGCGCAACGCTTACGCACTTAATAAACCTCATCATGAGTTCCAATTGATTCTAAAAGAATTGCTTGTGTTTTTTCATGTTGAACAAATTGGAAAATAACACAAACGTCACGAAAGAATTTCCTCCATGAGTTGTTCAGGAGTAAGGGGTTGACATTTCCCTTCTGCGAACTCTTTTTGAGCTTCTTGAACATCTTTCACCAAGCAGGCTCTTCTGTGATCTTGAAGGCGCTTTTGTAAAATATCAATTAAGTTTTCTTGATCTTCAAGGGGTAGTTGATCGGCGGCTTCTAATATTTCAGCAAAGGTGGTTTGTATCATTATGCTTTTTCTTTTGGAGTAACAGAATCTTCTGAATTATATTTTACCTACGGTTCTCCTCAACGAAACTCGGCATTCTTCCCCTATCTATCTTTCAGCTATACCACCCGAAATTAATGCTTCTCTGTATAACCAAGCTTCTCTAGCTGTTTTAAAACCATCAACCCACTTATTTTCGCTCTTATGTTTAATTCGATATCCTACTCCCCAAGTATCATTTTTAAAGCAATAATAAATTTTATAAAGCATCACCGGTTGAGCAAAATCATTTCCACAATCGCCGTGATGTTCTACCTTCGTATCATCTTTTTTTCTACCGTAAAAACATCGTTTTGCCTTATTTATGTCAACTTCTACAATTTCTCCCAGGTGTTTGGAGCGTAAAATGATGGTTCCATCTGGGTCTATTCTATGCTCTTTAGGGTTATGCGTAGCCATCTTATTATCTTTGTAGTATTGATCACATTATTACTAATATATTTTCTAAATCTCCTATAGTCAATATTTATCTCTTACTCGTGTTGCTGAGTTGTACCTGTATGGACTAAGTAAGGTTCGCAAAGGACAGCGGTAGCGTATTTATAGACCACAATGAATGTGTTCAGTGCCCCTCTTTGCGCCTTTGCGTCAGACAAAAAAGACGTAGTTCATTTACCCTAATTGCAGTAATAAGCAACCGATTCCGCTATCTACCATTTAGAATGAGGCAGAGACGATTATAAATTAAGTAGGAGTATTTTTGGTGGAGTCCCGATATAACCCCGCAGAAATTGAGGAAAAATGGCAACATACATGGACTGAACTAGGCTTAGATCAGACGAATACAGACAAGAGCAAGCCTAAATTCTACGTTCTGGCAATGTTCCCTTATCCATCGGGCAACCTGCATATGGGTCACGTCCGTAATTATACAATTACTGACGTTATTGCCCGCCTCAAACGGATGCAAGGGTATCGGGTGCTGCATCCAATGGGTTGGGATGCCTTTGGCTTGCCTGCAGAAAACGCTGCAATTGATCGCGGCGTTCCACCTGCACAGTGGACTTATCAAAATATCGCCCAGATGCGGCAACAGTTAAAGCCTCTCGGCTTGTCTATTGACTGGGATCGTGAACTTGCCACTTGTTCGCCAGATTATTATAAGTGGACGCAATGGATTTTCTTACAGTTTTTGAAAGTCGGTTTGGCTTACCAAAAAGAAGCTGCAGTCAACTGGGATCCGATTGACCAAACTGTCTTGGCGAACGAACAAGTTGATAGCGAAGGAAATTCTTGGCGGAGTGGTGCCAAAGTTGAACGGAAACTCTTACGGCAGTGGTTTTTGAAGATTACCGATTATGCTGAAGAATTATTACATGACCTTGACAAATTGACAGGTTGGCCTGAACGAGTCAAGTTAATGCAGGCAAACTGGATCGGTAAATCCACAGGTGCCTACTTGGAATTTCCGATTGTCGGAGTCACGACGGCAATGGATGAATTGTCTGTCGGACAACCAAATCATCCATCAGTGGCTAAAATTGGTGTATACACTACTAGACCAGATACTGTCTATGGCGTAACTTACGTGGTGTTAGCGCCAGAACATCCCTTGACGAAGCTTGTGACTACACCAGAACGGCTTGCTGTAGTGGAAACGTTTATTCAAGAAGTCTCCAACCAAAGCGAGTTGGAACGCACTGCAGAAGACAAGCCAAAGCGTGGTATTCCTACTGGTGGAATGGCAATTAACCCGTTTACTGGGGAGGAAATTCCCATCTGGATTGCTGACTATGTACTGTATGAATACGGTACCGGTGCGGTGATGGGAGTCCCGGCACACGATGCACGGGATTTCAAGTTTGCCAAGGAGCAGAATTTGCCGATCAAAGTCGTCATTGTGCCGGACGATTATGAAGAAACGCGCCATGAGGCATCTCTAAAACAGGCATATACGGAAGCGGGCATTTTGATAAATTCCGCTTCTTTTGATGGCATAACTTCAACCGAAGCTAAGAGCGCGATTGTCGAGTACGCGGAAAAACAAGGCTTCGGCAAAGCGCGGGTGCAATATCGTCTGCGCGATTGGTTGATTTCCCGGCAGAGGTATTGGGGCGCACCAATCCCCACGATCTACTGTCCGAACTGTGGCACGGTACCCGTCCCAGAAGAAGACTTGCCAGTGTTGTTACCTGATAATGTAGCATTTACAGGACGCGGTCCCTCGCCCTTAGCTCAGATAGAAAGTTGGGTGAATGTACCTTGTCCAACTTGTGGAACAAGAGCGAAGCGGGAAACAGACACGATGGATACTTTTATTGATTCGTCGTGGTACTTCTTGCGCTATCCTGATGCCAAGAATGAGCAACAGGTTTTTGACTCAGCGAAGACGAATGATTGGATGCCTGTGGATCAGTATGTGGGTGGGATTGAACACGCGATTTTGCATCTGTTGTATTCGCGGTTCTTTACTAAGGTACTGCGCGATCGCGGCTTGTTAAACTTTGATGAACCCTTCCAACGCTTGTTAACTCAAGGTATGGTGCAGGGTGTCACATACAAAAACCCTGTGACTCAGAAGTATATTCCCCCGGCACAAGTCGATCCCGCAAACCCTCTAGATCCTGAAACTGGTGAACAGTTGGAAGTCTTTAAAGAAAAGATGTCCAAGTCGAAATATAACGGTGTCTATCCAGAGTCCGTCTTGGGGCAGTACGGGGCAGATACGGCGCGGATGTTCATCTTGTTTAAAGCACCTCCTGAAAAAGACTTGGAATGGGAAGACGCTGACGTTGAAGGACAATCTCGCTTCTTAAACAAGGTTTGGCGATCGGTGCTTGATTTTAGCACTCAGCCAAGAACAAATGTCAGGACGCAAAATCTTGCGTCTCTCACTAAACCCGAGAAGGAATTGCGACGGGCAATTCATACTGCTATTAAAGAAGTGACAGAAGACTTAGAGGGAGAATATCAATTCAACACAGCTGTCTCTGAGTTGATGAAGTTGAGAAACTCTCTTGAAGATGCGACTAGTAAAAATTCATCAGTTTATGCAGAAGGTATTCAGACTTTGGTTCTGTTGCTTGCACCCTTCGCACCACATATTTCTGAGGAATTGTGGCATCAGTTGGGTCATACTGAGTCAGTCCACACTCAAGCTTGGCCTAAGTTCGAGCCGGCAGCATTAGTTGCTGATGAAATCACTTTGGTAATTCAAGTCAATGGTAAAACCCGTGGTGCGCTTCAAGTTCCAGCGCAAGCAGATAAAACTGAGTTGGAGAAGTATGCGCTTGAGTCTGAAGTTACCCAACGTCACATTGAGGGTAAGGTGATCAAAAAGGTAATTGTGGTGCCAGGAAAGTTGGTAAATTTTGTTGTTTAAGGTTTATCGTTGGATTTTGCAAGTTATATCATGTCCGGTAGATTAACCTTAATACTGGAAGAACCCCACCCCGCCTGCGGGGTGGGGTTGGTGAGCTAGCACTGCAGGCGGAGAGAAGTTGCCCGGAGGGAAACCCTCCTTGCAAACTTCCGGCTTGGATTCAGGCTGAAAGTTGGCGGTGTCTAAATAAACTCTTGCCCAAAGATTCAAGTTGCTTTATTTACAGACGAAAAGACGCTTGAGAGTTTTGCTCACCAAGCGCTACTCTGTATCACATAATACCAATTCATCGTTTTGCCGCAACCTTTGGAATCCACAACACCTGATTAATTAGGGATATTGTTAAGAAACCTGTAGCAAACACATGGTGAAGTGGTATCACTCCTTGCACTTATCTAAAATATCTTTTCTGGTGTCTAACGGGGAATTACCTGAGTGACAGTTTGTTAACTGACACTGCCCGTATGTATCAGTTACTGATTGTAATTTTAGCAAGTCATACTTATTCCGACTTCTTGACCGTTAGGTAAAAGGGTACAGTTTCTTGCTGATCTCCATACTAATTCATTACTAGACTGATTAGAGATTTCCGGATAAAGTTTTGTCCGTTCCCTCCCAACACGAGTGTCAGAT
>CAZZVG010000599.1:0-4784 GCA_964657295.1 Iningainema sp.
TCCTCCTTGCAACTTCTCTCCTCCTGCAGCGCTGTTTCACCATCTTAAACCGCCAGAACTCTTGTATTTCAAGGTTTTTAATTTTAAATTTTTAATTCCGCGTAGCGGTACTAGTACACAGGACACTGTTAATGGTTAGTAGTTAGTTGTTAGATTAGCTTCACAGCAGTACTTACTCTTAGGAGGCGAGTGAGGAGTTTTGATTCCTTAGTCCTCACTCTCTTTGAAAGACTCATCGCCAGCCAGATTGTTCCGTAAGTACCGGGGCTTAGGGAATATAAAGGGCGGAATGCCACCAGTGGGATGTGCTTAAATATCCTCAGGATATACCCACTTCGGCGGCTCAGTCAGTTTTTTCATTCTTGCTAGCTCAGCTATTTCCAGCATCTTGTCTAAAGAAGTCTCTTCAATAAACTTTGAAGTCTTCTCTACATGAGATTTGTCGTCTGAAACGCGCTCATTGTCGCTGGTTTGGGGATTATTCACCTTACCCTCTTCCACGCTGACCTCCTTGGCCTTAATTCTTAGAACATGAATCATCAGAAATTTCTGCTGTTCTAGCAAAAATACTTCTGCTTTATTACTTAGATAAATATTAACGCTCTCACCACTCTCTAAGACTTTCTCTGTAACATTTCTCAAATTTAGAATAGAACTAACGCTTCGGAGTTGTTGCGCGATACGGATGCGCACCGTTGCGTCGTAGCATCGCCCTCTGTGAGCAGTACGTACCAGTCAGGGTAATTTGCTGTATGCTTTAACTCCATCCCGACATGAATGAGAAATTTCTACGAACCCTAACTTTTCAGAGATTGGCGAATATATTAAATAAAGTGCTAATTATTAATTGACTTCGGCTCCAAACACACGATGGAAACAACAGTAGCAGTTAACCCTTTTCTGGACGGCAACTTTGCACCAGTACGGAAAGAAATTAAGACTGATGCCCTAAAAGTCATCGGTGAGTTACCCCCAGACTTATCGGGAATGTTTGTGCGCAATGGTCCTAATCCCCAATGGACACCTATTGGTCAATATCATTGGTTTGATGGTGACGGGATGTTGCACGGAGTAAGAATTAGCAACGGCGTTGCTACTTATCGTAACCAATACGTGCAGACAAAAAAATGGCAACGAGAGAACCAGGCTCTTAAGGCTATTTGGAGTGGGTGGTTAGAACCGCAACAGTTGGATACACCTAAGGATGTCAGTGGAAATACCGCGAATACGGCTCTTGTGTGGCATGCGGGTAAATTTTTGGCTCTTTGGGAAGGAGGTGCGCCTCACGCCATCCAGATTCCCAATCTAGAGACAATTGGCGAATATACTTACAATGGTAAGCTAGTTTCTGCCTTTACTGCCCATCCCAAAGTAGACGCGGTGACGGGTGAAATGATGTTCTTTGGCTGCTCCTTTGCGCCACCGTACTTGCAATAGAGTATCGTTTCCGACACGGGTGAACTGTTGCGGACAGTGCCAATTGATTTACCAATGGCAGGGATGATGCATGATTTCGCCATTACCGAAAACTACAGCATTTTTATGGATCTGCCCCTGACTTTTAGTCAGGAACGAATGCAGCGAGGAGAACCGATGATGATGTTTGAGCGCCATCGCCCCAGTCGCTTTGGCATTGTTCCGCGTTTCGGCGACAACAGCAATATTCGTTGGTTTGAAAGTCCGGCTTGCTATGTCTTCCATACTCTCAACGCTTACGAGGAAGGAGATGAAGTGGTATTGATGGGATGCCGGATGAGTTCCACGACTGTCTTCACGTCGGAAGATTCACCATCCGATCCAGAAGTTAATATCCCTCGCTTGTATCAATGGCGGTTTAACTTGAAAACAGGGGGTGTCCGAGAGGAGATGCTGGACGATGTAGCTTCGGACTTTCCTCGTGTGAATGAAAACTTTTTGGGGCAAAAAACACGATATGGCTACGCAGGTAGGATGAAAAAGGGTTTCACACCTCTGTTCGATGGTTTAATCAAGTACGACCATCAGAGTGGCAAGTCTGAAACTCATGAATTTGGTGGGGGACGCTATGGTGGTGAGGCTGTGTTTGTGCCTCGTGCTAGTGGAACTGAGGATGACGGTTGGTTAATTACCTTTGTTTACGATACCGCTCTTGACAGATCTGAACTCGTCGTGGTGAATGCTCTTGACATGACAGGTGAACCCGTAGCACGAGTCATCATTCCTCAACGAGTGCCTTATGGTTTCCACGGTGCTTGGGTTTCGGAATAATATCATGTCCGTCTAATCACCCTTGCGTCTTTTGAACCCCATTGCCCCTTCACGCTTACGTGAAGGGGTTGAACTTCTGTGCGTCGTAAAGTTCTACTCCCCGCTTTTCTGAGTACGGAGTTGTCCACAAGCAGCATCGGCTTCCAAACCACGAGAATAGCGGACGCTGACAGCAATTTTTTGCTGTTCAAGGACTTTGACGAAGGCGAGAATGCGATCGCGGTTAGGGCGTTTGTAATCTGCTTCTTGAATGGGGTTGTAAGGTATCAAATTTACGTGGCACTGAAATCCCCGCAGACGTTGTGCTAACTCAAGGGCATGTTGTGGTAAATCGTTGACTCCTGCCAGGAGAACGTATTCAAAACTTACACGCCGTCCTGTGGTTTTCACGTACTGCCGACATTCTGTTAATAAATCTTCTATGGGATAAGAGTGGGCGCTGGGAATAAGTTGTTCTCGCAGTGCTTGGTTGGGGGCGTGAAGACTGACGGCGAGAGTCACTTGTAAATGATGTTCAGCTAACTGACTGATACGATCGCGAATACCAACAGTAGAGACAGTTAGCGATCGCTGTCCGATACCTACATCCTGATTTAAGGATCTCAATGCTTCTAGGACATTCTCTGTATTTAATAACGGTTCACCCATGCCCATAAATACCACATGACTGACCCGGCGTTGGAAATCTTCCTGAACTGTCAACACTTGATCGACAATTTCATGCCGTGATAAGTTGCGCTTGTAGCCTCCTTTACCAGTAGCGCAGAAATCACAAGCCATCGGACAACCTACTTGAGAAGAAACACAGACAGTCAAACGGGATTTTGACACTTCTCCCCTTCCTTCAAAAGCAGGAATACCTACAGTTTCAATAATTTGACCATCTGTTAGTTGCAAAAGATACTTTACAGTTCCATCAGGTGCAACAGAGCGGTGGTGTAAAGTTGAGCGTCCAATGGGAATTTCTGCAACTTCGGTACGCCATTGTTTGGAAAATACCGAAATCTCAGCAAGCGATCGCACTCCCTTTTGATAAAGGAACGAATGCAGCTGCTTTCCTCTGTAAGCTGGTTGTCCTTGAGTCTGCACCCAAGCAGTTAACTCGGTGACAGAAGCACCAAGTAAAGGCGGAATTGCCCCCAATTGAGAAGCTTGATCTAATGACTTAACCTGAGAAACAAGAGGCGTAGCTGACATAAGGAGTACAAGTTGATGCTGCAATCTCTATACTACAACTTCTCGCTCGCTACGCGTCGTTCGGGACTGACATCAAGTCTGGCGATCGCCATTTAGCTGATAGCTGCGGGTGTTCCTTGCTTGACATTGGTAACCCCATTTCGCTTTAATTTAAATGCACATCAGGTACTGCCACTTCCGTCTCAAAGTACACGCTTGTTAAACTTTTTCTGGAGAAAGACCAATGACCATTTCAATGTATCAAGCTTCAGTACCAGTGTTTATTCGCACATTGAATAACCTTGTAGGTATTCTGGAAAAGGGTGCTGCACATGCAGAAACAAAAAAAATAGATCCTTCTGTATTGGTAAATAGTCGTCTAGCTCCTGATATGTTACCACTCTCAAAACAAGTGCAAATTGCCTGTGACATAGCAAAGCGAGGTGCTGCAAGACTAGCAGAGGTTGAAGGCCCTAACTTTGAGGACAATGAAACGACATTAAGCGAACTTATTCAGCGCATTCACAAGACTATCTCTTATCTAGAGACATTAAAGCCCGAGCAGATTGACGGTTCTGAGGAGAAAACAGTTACCTTACCGATGCGTGACAACACTCTATCTTTTCAAGGAATGCAATTTCTCCTATATTTTGTTTTACCAAACGTTTATTTCCATGTCACAACCGCATATGACATTCTCCGGCACTGCGGTGTAGAAATTGGCAAACAAGACTTTCTTGGTAAGCCTTAACTACCTAATATCTTGAATGCGAATAGGCTAACAACTGACAGCTAAGGCGCGATCGCTCCTCACTCCCTAAATAGATGACTGTGTTCGGGATGATATAAACGCGATCGCCCCTTTTTTGACAATAGTGCAGGGCTAATTATATAAAGTGTGGTACGAATTAGCTTTAGAGTGTGAGTATAATCTGCCATTTGGTTGAGAGGGACAACACAGATTTTTTCATCGGGCCAGCCCAAGCGAAAGCAAATTGCTACTAGTGTTTCTACTGGGTAGTGTTCTAGGAGTTTGGTTTGGGCATCTTCAACGTGACGTGCGCTAAGATACAGGCATAAGCTAGCTTGATGGGCGGCGAGTGTGGCTAACTCTTCGGTTGCGGGAACTTCTGTGTTTCCGCTGATACGAGTTAGTATGATTGTTTGAACTAAGTTAGGAACGGTAAGTTCCACTTTAAGTTTGGCGGCTGCGGCTTGAAAAGCGCTAATACCAGGTATAACTTCAAAAGCGATTTCCGCCTCTGCCAATAATTGCATTTGTTCATGGATGGCACTGTAGAGACTGGGATCACCAGAATGAAGACGAACGACTGATTTGTGCGATCGCACCCGTTCGATCA
>CAZZVG010000600.1:0-4784 GCA_964657295.1 Iningainema sp.
CCGTGACGGCCGGCGGCACGAACACCGGCGGCGGTACCGGGAACGGCACCAACAACACCCGTCACTGGTACAACTCCTGGTCCAGTACCTGCATCTATTCCTGTATCACCAGCGACTACAGTACCTGCAGGTACTGTGCAGCCCGTCCCTAGTTACCTCAACCCCAACCCAAATCTCTTACAGTTTCCGACGAAACCGAGTGAAGTGAGGATTCAGGGAACGCAGCCGATTACGCTGGCACAAGCTCTAGAGCTAGCAAGGCGCAATAATCGTCAGTTACAAGCGTCGATAATCACTTTACAACGAAATCAAGCTGTACTGAAGCAAGCTCAAGCGGCTCTACTTCCTAATGCCAATCTTCAAACGACTGTCCAGCGTAGTGGATCGTCTGGTAGTACATCAGACCCAACTGGTGCACTTTCTACAAGTACAAACTTTTCTGGTACCGCTAGCTTAACTTATGACCTCTATACCTCTGGACAAAGGCTATCTAGCATCAGGGCGGCGGAGGAACAGGTACGCTATTATCGCTTAGATGTTGAGCGTCTGTCTGAGGATACCCGATTGAATGTCACTAGTGCTTACTATGATGTGCAATCAGGGGATCAACAGGTACGGATTCAGCAGGCTGCTGTGATCAATGCCCAAGCCAGTTTGAAGGATACACAAGCTTTAGAACGAGCAGGTGTGGGTACCAGGTTTGAGGTGCTGCAAGCTCAGGTGAATTTAGCAACCAATCAACAAAGCTTAACCAATGCTCTTGCTCAGCAGCGAATTTATCGTCGTACCTTAGTCAACCTCTTAAGTTTGTCGCAGTCGGTTGATATCACTGCCGCAGATCCCGTGACCTTAGCCGGTCTTTGGAACCAGTCGCTCGAACAAAGTATTGTGCTCGCTTTTCAAAATCGTCCAGAATTGCAACAGCAGTTAGCACAACGCAATATTAGCGAGCAAAGACGACGGCAGGCACTTTCACAGCTTGGTCCTCAAGTGAGTTTAGTTGCTCAATACGGTCTTAGTGATGTGTTTAATGATGGTAGGAGCGTTGATGATAATTATGCGATCGGCGTGAGAGCCAACTTACTTTTGTTTGATGGAGGCTCGTCAAGAGCACAAGCAGATCAGTATAAAGCTGATACTCGCACCGCTGAAGTTCAATTCGCCAGCGAACGCAACCAAATCCGCTTTCAAGTTGAACAAGCTTATTTTCAGCTGCAATCTAATTTGGAGAATGTTCAAACTGCGAATGCAGCTTTAGAACAGGCGAGAGAAGCTCTGCGGTTAGCACGTTTACGATTTCAAGCTGGTGTTGGTACTCAAACTGATGTGATTAACCAAGAAGCTGCGCTTACCCAAGCTGAAGGTAATCGAATCACTGCGATTTTGAATTACAACCGTGCTTTAGCTCAGATACAAAGATATGTCACCGCAAGGGCATTTTCACCTTAAGCGTCTGAAGACCGAAAAATAATGGGTGTAGATCAACCCACTTTTATCATCAGGGACACGGAGAATATCTCCGTGTCTCTTTTACATTTCGCAACAACTGGCTATTCAATCCTGCTATTTTTATGATATTGTAGATAACTTTAGAATTTAAGGGGATTTAAATTACCTAGAAATAATGTCAAACACATAGTGATGAGATTTTATTATGTACAACTGGTTACAGGTTACCCCTGTACGAAAATGCAAGTCTAAATCCTCCACTAATTGCATTTTGTATTGTGAGTTCTTCAATAAATAATTCACATGCACATCAGCTAACCATAGCGGAGTGTTAAATACTCGGCTAGTAGAAAAATAATTTTATGACTACAGTTACACTACAAGAAATTGCACAGTTTCGCTCTCAATTGGCAGATAATTCTAAAGCGATGGAAGCATTAGATCTGATTGAGGACTGCGAGGGAGATTTGGAAGATGCGGCAATGACATTAGCCATCCGGGCAGGGCAGGAACCAGAAAGAGCGAATTCAGAATGGTTGGATGCTTTAGCCAGACAGTGGCGAGCTGTTATTTGTCGCCCGGAATTCCGAGATGAGTTACTTAATGGCTCAATTAAAGGGTTGACGGAACACCTGACAACGATATCTACATTTCCTGAGACTTTGGCAACACCAGTTTTGATATATATCTTAAAGCAAGGTGCGGACAATTTTTGTGAGTTGTTGGATGGACTTTGGGAATAACTGTAAACTCATTACTTGTAGTACTGATCCCCTTTTTAGATAACGAAGAGAACCATACCATCTATGAATTACCTTGTTGCTGTATTACAGGATCGCATCCAAGTAGAAGCTGCTTACTTAGCCTTAGAGAAACAGAGTATAAAAGGTACAATTTTGGGTAGGGGCTATAAAACTGCTGATGAGTTTGGCTTGATCGATCCCCACGAAAAAGTAAGTAAGCAAGTCCGGCTTATGGCTTTTTGGTTAGTCCCTTTTGGATTTTTCGCTGGGTTTACTTTTAGTGTCCTCACTGGTTTGGAAACTTTCGCTTGGGCTGGGGAAATTGGCAACCACATTATTGGCGGAGTTCTTGGTGCTGTTTCTGGTGCTATGGGTAGTGTATTTGTCGGTGGTGGTATTGGCTTAGTCACTGGGAGTGGAGACGCTTTACCCTACCGCAACCGCCTGAATGCGGGTAAATACTTAATTGTGGTTCAGGGATCTGAAAGTATGACTCGTCAGGCTACCCGTATTTTGTATCAATTTAACCCGGAAAATATCCAAGGTTATCAGCAGGATACAGCTAGAACTTAGATATTCAGATCCCCGACTTCGTAAAAGTTGTCGGGGATCTTATTAAATTCATAATTCATAATTTTTGCTCATGCTGCCACGAGAAGAACTTTTAAAAGGTGTTGAAAATCGAGATAGTGTAGCTCGGATCATTGACCAAGCTGAACAAGCGATCAAAACTTGGGAAGTTGTGTTTACAGATTTTCTGTCTCCACCAGAGTTGGCAGAAATTCAACAAGTGTTTGGTCGGTTGACAGAAGTGGAATTGGTAGCATGGGGTGGATATCCGCAAGCCGAACGTCAAAGAATCGCGATCGCCCGTTCTGAACTCCCCTTGGATAAATCACAAGTCGCAGTCACTGCCTTAGATATTGCGGGAAATTTCCTGTTTGACACCGCAACTCATCGTGACTTTTTGGGCGCAATGTTGGGAACTGGTATTGTCCGTGAAAAAACTGGGGATATTATCGTACTGGGTGAACGCGGCGCACAGGTGATTGTTGCACCTGATTTGGTGGAATTTTTAGAAATGAATCTTCAGCAGGTGCGATCGGTTCCGGTGAAAACCCAACAAATTGATTTCAGCGAGTTGAAGATTCGGGAACCGAAGAAGAAAGAATTGACTACAGTCGAAGCTTCTTTGCGGTTGGATGCGATCGCCTCAGCGGGTTTTGGGATGTCTCGCAGCAAGATGGTGGAATTAATCGACGGTGGTGATGTCCGCCTCAACTGGAAGGATGTTTCTCAAGCAAGTTCTCACGTCAAAACAGGCGACTTAATTGCTATTCGCGGTAAGGGACGTTTAGAAGTTGGGGAAGTTGCTGTTACTAAAAAAGACCGTTACCGAGTTCAGTTGACAAGGTATATGTAGTAAGGGCGGGTTTTAGAAGATCTTGTGATGGCTTTGATGTTGTTTCGATTAAACCCGCCCCTACTCTGCCTTAAACTGTTTTTCTAAAAAATACAGCATGGTTTTTCGTGGAATGAAGCGAGATAAATTACTCACGAAGTGAGTACTTATGCCACCAATTACAACCATTGAATCCCCTCTTTCTAATGCTTGTAGGGATTGAGACACGACTTGGTTTGAAGTTGTATTTATTTTACCTGCAAGTGTTGGTGGGAAATTGGCTGTAGTAAAAAAGTTGGTCTCAACGGGGCCTGGACAAACGACGAGTATGCGCACGCCTGATTTTCGATTTTCTGCCCACAGCGCTTGACTAAAACTGACGATAAATGCTTTGCTAGCAGCATAAACTGAAAGGTAAGGCATCGGTTGAAATGCGGTGAGAGAAGAGACGTTGATAATGCTGCCAGAACGACGCTGTTTCATTTCTGGTAAAAATTTATGCGTCAAATCTACCAGTGCCAGAATGTTCAATTGCACTATTTTGACTTGCCTTTCTCCATCCCGTTCGGCAAAGTCACCGTAGTCGCCAAAACCAGCGTTGTTAATTAACAAGTCAATTGTTAATCTTTTGGCTTTAATGATATCGTACACCACTTGAGTCGCAGCAGGTTTTGTCAGGTCTTCAACGAGGACGTCTACTTGAATTTTGTATTGCTCTTGTAGTTCTTCGGCAAGTTGGTTTAATTTCTCCTCTGAACGAGAAACGAGAACAAGATTTATATTACGTCCAGCCAGTTCCTCAGCAAAGGCTTTACCAATCCCACCAGAAGCACCAGTTATTAAAGCAGTTGACATCCGATTTCTATAACTATTTATTATCACTCTACAGATATTAACAAGACTTCTTGAAAGTTTTACCCGCCCAAAGTCATATCCCGCAAAGGGCAATCAGAGATCTCAGTATGGTATGTACTTTTTGTTGATAAGTGGGAAGACTAAAAACATAAATAAATGACGAACTGTTTTTATGTTCCACCTTAACAACCGCGCTTTTAAAATCTGACATACAGAAGTTAATAACTGTTGCAGTGACAATCCTATTTCAGGTAAATAGACCACAGTCGTAGGAGCCTTCCGGCTGTACCCTACGGGAACGCCCTTAGCAACGGTGTGGTTCATAGAGCGTGAAA
>CAZZVG010000601.1:0-4783 GCA_964657295.1 Iningainema sp.
CTTCGGTTTGCTACTCCAATTCTTCCAGAAGGGGGTGTAAACAGTGTAAGGCTTGTGAGAACCTGTGCTAATCTCTTCCGGTGCGTGGAGAATCTGATCCCAGTTTTTCTCTAGAAACTGAATGCCTTTTTCTTGCAGCGCTTCTATCACCATGCTATCGCGTTCTTGAGAGTAAGGTTCCACATCCCAATTCCAGAATACCGCCTTGGCTCCTAATGCCTCCGCCAGTGCTGGAATTGCTTGAGTCGGATGGGCACGGAGTATTAATAACTGGCTCCCAGCTTGAGTATATTGCTGTTGTAGTGACTGCAAACACCCTATCATATAAGTGACTCTTACAGGAGCAACATCATCTTTTTCTAAAATATTAGGATCAAGGCAAAACACACCTACAACCTTTGCACTCTGCCGTCGTGCGGCACTGAGTCCTGTATTATCAAAGATACGTAAGTCGCGGCGGTGCCAAAATAAAATTAAGTCAGACATTCGATTCCGAGTTAGTGCGCTTGTACTAGATTAGAGTCTATCGGCATTATTTAGCATCACTCCACTGACAAATTTTTTCAAGTGCTGACTGCTGTCAGATTCTTTCCAAATAGATGCTGACAATCTACCTACTTACAGCGGTTTTCACGTTCTATGAACCACACTGTTGGTAAGGGCGAACAGCCGTTCGCCCCTACTGTAAATTATTTCAATACATTTAAAAGGCAATGACAACCGTAATATTTATACATGGTACAGGAGTACGAGGGCGCGAATACGAGGAAACTTTTAAAACAATAGAGCAAAAGATTCACGCACAACGTCCTGATGTTAAGGTTGAACGCTGTCTTTGGGGTGACAAATTAGGAACAAGTTTACTTGCTTCTGGCGCATCTATTCCTAGATATGACCAAACTTTAGCACTTGATGAAGAAGAGGAAGAGGACAAAGAAATTCTACGATGGCAGCAATTATACCACAACCCATTGTATGAATTACGATTGCTGTCACTCAAACCTGGTGAAAATAGATACGAGAACCCGTTTGCAGAAAGTCCACTAGATGAATTCCGTTCTCGTGTTGAGAGCCTTACCCCGTCAGGCGAGCTACAAGCCAAGTTATCTGATGCGGGAATTGCCGAGGTGTTTAATGAAGCACGAGAAGCTGTGATCCGCTCTAACGCTTATGGTGATGCATGGCACAATGTATCGGCAGAATCTTTAAGTGAATATAGCAATGTTATCGCAAGAGCGATCGCAGCTCAAGCAATGCTAATTTGCGAACAGCACGAAAAATACCCCCCCGTACTTACCAATGCAAAATTGCGAGATCAACTTGTGGACTTACTCAGTCTGGCTTTCGCTGAAGCGGAGTTGGGATTGGGTGATTGGGCGTTGGCACAAATTGCTAGATTCGCATTACCTATCGGCACAAACTATGTCGTCGGAAAACGTGGGGCTGTAACAAATAAAATTTCGCCGATGCCTTATGATATTCTACTGTATCAAGCACGAGGAGGAAAAATCCGCGATTTCATCAGAGAAACTATCGAAAAAGCCGAGCCACCAGTTGTACTACTCGCGCATAGCTTAGGTGGAATTGCTTGCGTAGATTTACTGGTACAACAGCCTTTACCGCAAGTCGTGCATTTAGTGACAGTCGGCTCCCAAGCGCCATTTTTGTATGAAATTAACGCACTTTGCAGTTTAGAATTTGCACAACCCTTGCCAGAACACTTTCCAGAATGGTTAAATCTCTACGATTTACGAGATTTTCTCAGCTATAAAGGAAGTCAAATCTTTCCCAAAGTTAGGGATGAGGAAGTCAATAGCTTGCAGCCATTTCCACGTTCTCATAGTGCATACTGGGAGCAGGATAAAACGTGGGAATATCTTATCGAGGTTCTCCCGAGGTAGCCAGAATGAGGGAATTGACGGCTAAGCCAGAGCGAACTTTCGGGTTGATTGTAGGTATTGAAAGATACTATGAGTCAACTTGGAACGTCAAAGGTGGGGGACTAGTCAATGATGCTCTTAAGTTTGCTGAGTGGCTGACAGGCAAGCAGGGTGTACCTCAGGAGAATATCAGGCTATGTTTGTCGCCAGTAGAAGAAAGTCAGGAACTGGTGAGTCAATGCCAATTACCAGTAGCAGAAGCTACCTTGTTTAAGCTTGACGACATCATTAATAATTTTCTGTTGCGAAAGTCAGGAGATTTGCTGTTTATTTTTTGGGCAGGACATGGTTTAATCACATCAGAACGCGATCGCAAATTATTTTGCGCTGACGCTACCTATCAAAATTGGCAGAATATAGATTTAAACTCACTACTACAGTCGTTAAGTTCAGATTTGTTTGAAATTCGCCATCAGATTTGTCTCATAGATGCTTGTGCCAATTATTACCTAGATTTTTCGACAAAACCAATAAATTTAGGTAGTAAAATATTTAACAGTGGTAAGCCCAGGCAAGACAGTCAACAATTTGTCTTACTTGCCACTAGAGATGGAGAAAAAGCCAAAGTCAGCCCCGAGAAAACAGGATACTTTTCCCAAGCAGTGCGGAAAGCGTTGGAACAAGCCCCTGCGGAGAGTTTTCCACCGAATATGAAAGTCGTTGCCGAACAAGTCAAAGAGAGCTTGGTAAAGTTAGAGAGAAAACAGCATCCAACCTATTGGTATTATCGCACTTGGGACGGAGACAAAGAAGAACAACGTTTCAACCCCTTTGAGATCCCGCACAATATTCCTCCCAGCAGTGCTAAAGCCTTCGTTGGTAGAGACAAACAGCTAGAAGATTTACATCAGTTATTGCGCGAGAATGATATTGTGGCAATTACCGATGTCACTGGCGAGGGAGGAGTGGGTAAAACAGAATTAGCGATTCGCTACTCTTTGGAGAACTTGGAAAATTCCGCAGGTGGGTGCTGTTGGTTGAACGTCAAAGGAATTGACGTAGCAACGCAGTTAACAGAGTTTGGCATCATCAATTTCTCTAACTTCAATCCCTCAGGATTAAGTTTGAACGGTCAAATTCAGTATTGTTGGAGAAACTGGCGATCGGGTAAAGTATTACTAGTGTTTGATAATGTCACAGACTGGGCGGAAATCAAAGACTATTTGCCACCAGCCAATTCTCAGTTCAAGGTATTAATCACCACTCGCCAACGGAATTTACCATATCCCTCACTGCCGTTAGGTGAATTATCGCCAGATGCAGCCTTAGAGTTATTAAAAAAGTTATTGGGAGAAGAAGTTGAACAAGAGCCAGAGAAAGCAAAAATACTTTGTCAACATGTAGGTTATATACCTATTGGGATCTACCAAATAGCGGCTCTTGCCCGAAATCCAAGGGGAGTAATATGCTAGCAGACATCCTCGCGCAGTTACAGCAAAAGCAAGCATCAGAAGGTGAATCTGGTGTGACAGTCGCTTTTGAACTCAACTGGGAAAGCTTAGAACCACAGACGCAAAAGTTGGCTTGTCTATTAAGTATATTTGCCCTAGCTCCTATTCCTTGGTCTTTGGTAGAATCAGCAGCAAGCGCCTGCAATTTGGAATTCGACATCAAAGCAAGCTGCACTCTCTTAATTCAACGATACTTACTGCAACAAAAAGCGCAAGACACCTACCAAATTCACGAACGCATTCGGGAATTACTGCGCCTCAAACTAGAAGATTTAGCAGAATTAGAGACGCACCATGATGCATCTCAACTCAAGCGCGGCTTTTGTCAAGCACTGGTAGCAGTAGCGCAAGATATTCCCCAGACACCCACTCAGATACAGATTGCTAAAGCCAGCCTTGCCATTCCTCACCTTGCCGAAGCCGCGACAACTTATCAAGATTGGTTAGGCGATGAAGATTTAATCTGGGTATTTATTGGTTTAGGTAGATTTTACAAAGGACAAGGAGCCTACGAACAGGCATTACCTTGGTTTACTCAAAGTCTATCAGCAACTAGAAAACGTTTTAGTGAAGAACACCCAGATGTGGCAACTAGCTTGAACAATTTGGCTTTACTGTACAAATCACTTGGACGTTACAGCGAAGCCGAACCGTTGTACATCCAAGCTTTGGAGATTGCTGAAAAGGTATTGGGGGTTAATCATCCCAATACCCTTACTTGCCGTGAAAATTTAGAAGACTTGCGTAAAAAACTTTAACCCCTTCCCGGTGTAAGATTACCTATCTCCTTAATCTTCTTTCTTGGCTTCCTTGGCATCTTCTCTGCGAGACGCTGCGCGTTCGTCGTTAGACGTGGCGTCAGCCAAGGCGGTTTTTTTATATTGGCTGCACACCTTCACTAAGCAAATTCATGTAAGCGCGGTAGGCATATACGCGCCCACGTTTGCGCCCTGTTATTTCTTCTATAATGCCAAGACGCTGCAAGGAATCAAGGATTGCACTAATCGTAGGCATGGTAAGCCGCGTTTTCTCAACCGCTTTGGGTGCCGTGATAAATGGACTGGTTTGCAGAAGCTCATGAACCCTTAAAACGGAACTTGACCGTTCGCCTGTATTGGCAATTTTCTCACGGTCTATCTTAAAAAGTTGAACAATGGATGTAGCGGTTGTGAAAGCTTGTTCTGCGGTTTCAGCAACTCCATCCAAGAAAAATTCAAGCCATGCTTCCCAGGCTCCGCGTTCACGTACTTCCTGAAGCAGGCGATAATAATCTTCTCTCTTTACCTTGAAGTAAAGGCTCAGGTAGAGCAATGGCTGATTCATTACACCCTGCGAACAAAGATAGAGGGTGATGAGTAGCCGCCCAAGCCTTCCATTACCATCAAGGAACGG
>CAZZVG010000602.1:0-4782 GCA_964657295.1 Iningainema sp.
CCCTGCTCAAGAACAGCCTGCCTTCACGAGTCAACGTCTTATCTGAACCGTATTGAAACCTGCCCCTACGACTATAGCGGTTCTCGTTTTAGTCACATACAAAACGCCCTCACCCCGCCCTAACGGGCACCCCTCACACATGCGCTTGGGAGAGGGGTAGGGGAGCCAGCGCCCTTCGGGTGACGCTCGTGCCGACGCTCCTACTTCGCTATCGCTAACGCAGTCGCCTGCGGAGGGAAACCCTCCCGCAGCGCTGCCTCACCGTGCGGAGAGAAGTCGCAAGGAGGGTTTCCCTCCGAGCGAACTACGTTCGGTTCCCTCCGTTGAGGCGACTGGCGTGGAGAGGACGAGACTGTATGGGATTTGACTGAGAACCGCTATAACTCCAATTCAAGGGACTTCAATCGGAATCAAACTCTCTTCTGGCAAGTATTGACAGAAACGTCCTTCATCCGAAAGCACTAAAATTAGGCTAATTGGATAATCTGGGGGAACTTGTAAATCTGCCCAAGGAACAGCTAGTTCCAAACAATTATTCAAAGCCACTTGAGCACGACTGACACGCGGATACCATTGATGATGTTCCCCAGCTTCTTGAAACTGAACTGATTGTGTCAGCAAATTAATTTCTAAATAGTGGTGGAATAAGTAATTCAATGGTGCTGCATCAGGTAGATTCCCTAAAGGAATCGGGCTGTTGTGCATTGTTTTATGAGGATAGAACCACAATAAATTCAACTCTGTTGGTAAATCCCTTCCTGGTTCAACACCTGTTTTAAAGTCTACTCGTAAGTAGAAATTGAGATGATCCACCCCATACCAAAGTCGCTGGACAGCACTACTATTGTGCATCGTTCCCCGCGCCCCACCTATTTCTATGCGTCCGGCTTTGTACCAGTCTTGCTCATCACCCCTACCATCAATCATAGGATGAATAAAGCTTTCTGGGCGTTGATCTGTATGCACTTTATGAATTTCGACAGCTTGCCGGAGGTAAGCTGGTATGGGTTCATTCAATGCATGGTAAATCCCATAAAGATGTTCTCGAAACAACTGATCGAACATCGCATCTTGATTTGAAGAATGTCCTTCGCCAAACCACCAGAACCAGTCGGAACCTTCAGCTGCATATAAAGCTTCCCATGCTTCTGGGTTGTTTTCTTCAGTTGCTTCTGGGTGATTTGCTAGCATGGCTCTTGCTTGAGTGAGATAGTCCCAAGCTCGATTTTTAGCAGGATCGCCGATCCAAGTCGTGAAGCTGCCATCAACCCAAGAACCACTGTGCAACTTTTGTGTAGGAATAGTTGTTGTAGCCGGAAACTGTTCTAGAAATTCTGAAACTGTGACTAATTGCAGTCGCGGTTCGTTACTCAGAGTTTGATATAAAGTTTCTAAGAAGGGTTTGCCATCTTGAGGATAATATTCCCAGCAATTTTCACCATCCAAGGCGATGGTTACTAACCAGGGTTGTTCCGGTTGACGATCTCTTTGCATCCGGGCGATGGCTTGTAAATGTCCCACTAAGTCTGCTGCTGCTTGCTTTGGTGACATGGAACTGTAAGTAAAGCCAATCAAATCTGATAACCTGTGATCGCGAAACACAATCGCCAAATCACCTTCTGGAGTTTGCAATCGATATGGTTTATACAAGGCCTCTGGTTCTTGGACATTCCCTGCACCATCACGTTGGAAAAAGTTTTTTAACGTCCATCCCAAGACCGCTTCGTCTGAGCAAATCCACTTAAACCCCTGATTTATAATATACGGTATAATCTCCGGACTTACTGACTGTTCTGATGGCCACAAACCTCGAGGTTCTTGTTGAAATCTATCTTTATACAAATCCCACGCTTTTCTTAAATGCCGGGGAATATCTTCTGCCCACTGAAAACGCTGTTGGGGTAAAGTCATATTTGGCACTGCCACCCGGCCAGAGTTCGTATCGGCAAGCAAAGGCAGTATTGGATGTGTGTAAGGAGAGGTAATGACTTCCAACTGTCCTGAAGCTTGCATTTTCTTGTGTTGTGGAACGATTCTTGCCAGTATTTCTCTTTGTTTGGAGTAAATTCGCTGGCGATCGCTTAAACTAAAATCCCGATCTTGTCTCAACCAAGCTTCTATCTCCGGATCATCCCAAAACATCGGGTCAATCCATGCCAAGTTGTGCCAAGCTAATAAATCACTGTAATCCTGTAATTGCCAATTCCCTAGACACCAAGCTTGCCCTTTCTCCTGTTGCTGTTGGTATAACTGGGCATAACGGGGATGGGGATCAATGAGGGTGTGGTGATTGCCATCAAAAAAATGTTGTATAATGAACTCCCGTTGCTGGAGAGTGAGTTGTTCAGATGGTGTTAAACTCACTTCTAAATACGGGTCGAAGGCAGTACCGTTGATGTAATCTTCTAGTTGTAATATCAGCGATGGCACCAAATTGACCGTTTGGTGTAACTTGGGATACTGTTCTAAGAGTAGCACTAAATCTAAATAGTCTTTCGTGCCATGTAACCGTACCCAAGGCAAGCGATAATACTGGGTTTGAGAAAGAGATAAACCTTTGCCCGGAGATTTATACAGTGGTTGATGTTGGTGCCAAACGAAAGCGATATATAAAGGATGAGGCATAAAAATACTGAAGAGTTAAAAGTGAAGAGTTAAGACTTCATGTAATACACATCACACAAAACTCTTAACTCCTCACTTTTACATCACTTGCTCCACTTCTGCAATTTCTGGAATCATTTCCTTCAGGCGACGCTCAAGGCCCATTCTTAAGGTCATTGTAGAACTGGGACAAGAACCACAAGCACCTTGTAACCGCAATTTAACAATAGGACCATCAAGTTCAACAACTTCCACATTACCACCATCAGACATGAGGTAAGGTCGCATTTCATCTAAAACTGTTTCGACGTTGTCAAGTGTAAGTTCCATAGTTTTTGTCCTTGTAAGTTAATGATGGGGAATTAGAATCATCGTTGCTGAGGTGAGAAGTGAGGAATTAAGAATGATCATTGAGAGTTCAAAAATAAAAATAATTAGTATAAATTATTACTTTTAAATTCTATCTCAACACTCTTAACTTTCCCCTTACCCATTACCGAAAATGTTTATTTTCTAGCTTTGTTATACTGATCCTAGATCTAATTGCCGCAATCTGGAGTTATGAGTTAGCAATTAAGAGTTTATTCCTCCTCTTAACCTATCACAGAAACAGAAGGCGGAAGCCCTACCAGTTTTGGTAGTTAAACAACTGCTGGCTCAAGCAACTTAATATTCGAGTAGCTAAACTCAGTTGCGGTACGAGAGCCATCTTTATACTCTTGTACCACCTGTTTAGTCATGATATAGTGATTATCAATTTTCTCGTAAGTATCCTCAAAATTCAGGACACTTGTCACTTCATCGGTCTTTGAGTTGCGGAAAAGGGCATCATAGCGACTGGCGATGTATCCAGAACCTGTGTCTAAGCTTTCATGAGTATCAATTACGAAAGCCATGCGACCCATTACGCGACTCACCTGACAAATTTCCTTGCCTCTAATTTTATAATTAGAACCCATAGAGTCACCCTTCACCAAAATTTCTACTGCACCCGTTGAGTCTTCTTGACCTTGGGTAAATTCGTGCTTACCATGAGACTGTTCAAAAGCATTGCGTTTGCGATGAGTGACTAGATCTCGCAACTGCGTGTAGATACCTTCATGTACCTGTTCATCTGCTATACCCGTCACTTCGACACTCATGTCACGGTTGATTTTAATTTTACCCGTGTAAACGTCATCTCCCTGCACCAGTTGCACATCTGCATTGTAGCCAGGAAAGTTTTCGTCCCAAGTGTAACGACTCTCGTAAGCAGTTTGGAATAACTCGCGGGCTGTTGAATGATGTGTCATATAACAACTTTGACTTCTCTTTTCCCAGTTTAATTCATCGCTATACTTATTTGTCCTTGGTAGGAAAAGAACAAACCTGGCACCATCTGTAAGAGTTTGAGATAAAGCGCATTACGACTTCACCCATAAGTTGAGCAACTTTCTCGCTCAAATGCTGATTCTAGGTTAGACAGTCAAAGTTAAGCTACCTGGAGTGTCTGGGCTACGGGTAGCGGTTTCCCTGTCTGCTCGTAGCCATATACCAGATCTTCTAAAACTTCCCTGGCATTCTCAAGGGCTTCTTCATAGGTTTCACCGTGGGTTCGAGCGTATAATAATATCTTCCAGAATAATCCATCCCAAAATCTCACTCTAATAACTTGGATCCGCCATGCTTTGGCAGTATAATAGACACTAGACATCTTATCTAGATAATGTGGTCTTTTATGGATTACATGACTTCCAAGGAAGCGCAGACCAATTTTGGCGCGTTGCTCGATTCCGCGCAGCGTAACCCCATTGTGATTAAACGCCATAAGCGTGACTGCGTGGTCGTCATGTCGATGGCGGATTTCGAGGAATACCGCAAGGCGCGGGCGAAAGCCCTAATGGATTTTTGCGACGATGCTTCTACGGAAGCTGCTGAAAATGGTATGACGCCGGCGATATTGAACGAATTGCTGCAGTCTTAGCAGGAGTTTTTGTTGCGCGTCATCTTCGATACCAATGTGCTGGTAAGCAGGCTGCTTGGGGCAAAGGAATCGCCTCCCGCGCGGGCGGTGCGTTTGGTCATGGAAGGCACAGGGGCGCATCTGTTCTCGGAGGCAACTTTTCAGGAGCTTGGCGATGTCCTGATCCGCGCAAAATTCGATCCGTATCTCTCCCGTGAGAAACGCCTGCATTTTCT
>CAZZVG010000603.1:0-4772 GCA_964657295.1 Iningainema sp.
ACTCACGATAATCGTATTTTAGATATAGCCGATCGCATCGTGGAAATGGAAGATGGTCTTTTAACTCGTGATTCCCAAACTGCAGCTACCATAATTCGTAATTGATCTACCAGTTACCGACTGCATTTATTGATACCAATCTACTGAATATTTAATTGGCGACTGGTGCGAAAAGTAACATTAACGCCTTCATTTGATTGTTCGAGCACTAGTAGAGGGGTGGGCTTAGCCTTTTGATCCCAATGCATATTGGCAATTCGACCTTGAATCGTTGGTTGCCAGGTATCCTCATATTCTGTGGGACGCAGGTAAGTTTCAATACATTCAATAATCTGGCTAATAGTAGCAGAAGTGGTTTGCGTTGGTAACTTCATTAACCGAATTTGAATCCGAAACAACACTCGCTTACTAGAATTTTGCGGACTACCAGTCTCATACTCTAGATCGAAAATATCATCCACTTGCCTTCCGTTGTTACTGGCAATCCCCACAACTCCTTGTTGAGCTTGATTTGGACGTAATACTTGAGAAATTTGATCTTTGACCTTGATTCTGACTTGATTAATAATTGCAAAATGAAACACGTCCTCGGACATCCGCATTCGCAGATAATCAAGATTAAATTCGCGTGAGTTAATCAAGTCAGGATTAGTTTCCATTTTGCGGATTGTTTCCAAAGCGAGCTTAAACTTTTTGTCTATTTCCCGTGAGCGGAATTTTTCAAACTTAAGTTGTTTCTCCAGCTTTTTCATCTGGAGTTTGCCATACACAATCAAAACAATGACTAATACAGCCAGTCCTCCAGAGGTGATCACCAGGAATTGAGGTGCTTGAAGATCGCTGAGTGGCACTTGTTGGGATATCTTTGTAGTCTTAGAAAAAGCTTGGGCAATAAACATTGAAGTTGACATGGTTGGCAAACAGACATTGACTCCTGATCTTTAGGATGCCCAAATTCAAACTGCTATATTGAGGTATGATTAATATTTTTGTAAGCATTCAGCTATGAAGCGAATTGTGTAAAGCCTTACAAGTTATACACAGCACCATAGATCGAAGCTAAAGGATGATTGTTTTTTTATACTTGGTGTAACCCGCACATGTACAGATATTTACCCTTGTCTCAGATTTCATCTACACATGACTTGACAAACATTCGTCTGGTCGCTACAGACATGGATGGTACCCTGACGACAGAAGGAAAATTTACTGCCGCTTTGCTGCAAGCTTTGGCAGATTTGACAGCCAGTGGCATCAAGGTACTGATTGTTACTGGACGTTCTGCTGGGTGGGTGAGTGGACTGGTGAGTTACCTGCCAGTAGCGGGGGCGATCGCAGAAAACGGCAGTTTATTTTACCCTTGTGGAAATGAGACGCCAGTTGCCCTAACACCCATTTCCGACTTAGTTTTTCATCGCCAACAATTGGCTAAAGCTTTTTTACAATTACAAAATCAATTTCCTCACATCCAGGAATCTGCTGATAATCGCTTTCGGATTACTGACTGGACATTTGATGTAGATTCTGTAAATACAGATGAATTACATTCAATAAGTCATCTCTGTCAGCAAACAGGTTGGGGATTTACCTATAGCAACGTCCAGTGTCACATTAAACCGCTAGGACAAGATAAAGCTATTGGGTTGTTACAGGTGTTGCGAGATTATTTTCCTCAGTACACACCAGGAGAGATCGTGACTGTTGGCGATAGTCCTAATGATGAAAGTTTATTTGATGAGCTTTGTTTTCCGATCTCTGTAGGTGTGGCTAATGTTCGCGAGTATGCAGATCGTTTACAGTACCAACCAGCTTATGTGACTACAGCTAGCGAAGGACAAGGTTTTTGTGAGTTAGCACAACTTATTCTCCAGAAGAGCGCAGCATCTTAGAAATAAGATCATAACATAGCTAAAAAATCAGAAAATCCCGTATCTAAAACCGCATCAATTGGTAATTCAAATCCATTTACTGCAATCAATTCAATCTCAAAAATCAACTCCTCCCCATCACCAAACCTTCCCTCAATCATATTGTCCCTGCAACTCCAGTCTCGTTAATTTTAAATACAAAAACGGGGGATGAAGGATACTTTTGGCGAGACATTTTAATGGCAGTCATCTCATATTTATCAACAAAATACTCTCCTCTTTCGGGTTCAACTGCCATGTACCAGTTGTAGTGAGTTTGAATTAGTTCGGGTTGGACTCTATCAAAAATAGGCTTGCAGCGCTGGTGAAACTCATCTTGTTTTGCTTTCCATTGGGCAAATTGTTCTTCCGTCCACTGGATTTCAGGAAAAATGCGTCCTCGACGGGCAACACGGGTAGACTTAGCTTCGGTCATGATAGGAGTCTTACTGATGACAATATCTATATTATGTCTCCGGGTTAGAGCAATCCTGTATTTATTAGTATCTTGACACTCTCCGACTACAGCAGTGCGGAGATTCTCTTGACTTCATTAATTTTGCGATCGCTCGCAGTACTGAGCTGGGTTATCACGGCAGAATAGGATTACATGCCTTGGATGATGCGCTAGGATTTTATAGAAAGCTGCGAATAGGACTGCTGGATTGTGGTCCCGATCCAGAAGAACCTGATAACCTTGTGTATTTTGAAACACTAAGGCAAAACCCATGAGTCCATCCATTCCGTCACAATTTACCAATGATATAACCCAACATAAGCTCTTGATGGAACTAATAGAGGCAGAGGATGCTGCTAATGGAGAAGTTGGCTGCGGTAGGGATTTGGGCAAGAATCTTTCAGTATATTTAAACACCTATGGGATTAATATCTCGGGTGAAAATTTGAGAACTCTGCTAAGAGAACACTTGGGAAATTTGTTAATGGAGCGGGACTTTGATTCAATTACAAACCAAGTGAGTCGGTTTATTGAGTCAAAGGCGGTGCAGGCGAATATTCTATCTAAGCATCCACAACATGTGCAAGCAGTGACAGAGCCAGTTGTTAAACATATTGCTGAGGACGAACTTAAGGGATTTTTCCAAGCAGAGTTAGGCGAGTTTTGTTCTGAAGCAATACTTGAGCAAATTATCCAGTTTACTCATCAGGTGGTTTATAAAGCTGTACTTCAGCCTCGACAAACTTGGCCCAAACCTATTTGGGTGCTGAAAACAGGTGAGAAGGTTTATGTTGCACAAGCATCAAGTTTGGAGGATGCTATCGCAAAGGTTAAGGCACAGTATCCCCAGGAAACTGGGATAGTGGAAGTTTTGACTGTCAAGGGTGTGCTGGCACCAGATCAGGTAATTTCTCTGGATAGGAGAATGCTGTTGTGACAGTAGGGGGTGCGGAATGTGAGATAAGAACTTAATTAAAATTGATTATATTTTTCGATTCAAATAAAATTTGATTTTTATAACCAGGGCAAATAAGTATTTTTTTCAATCCCTTAAAGCTTAATTTTAGATGCGTTTACCCTGAAACACTAACCCTTTATAATACCTTATTTTCCAACCCAATTAAGATGCGTTTACCGTGCTATTCTCTAGGCATCACTATGTATGAAATGGTGGCTGGTAAACGACCATTTGAAGGAGATTCTGTTGAAGATATTCGCCAACAGCACTTACATCAATCGCCTCTTCCACCATCACGTTATGCAGCGTTACCTCAAGCACTTGAATTAATCATTTTAAAATGTTTAGAAAAAAATCCTAGTCAGCGATTTCAGTCAATGGATGAATTAGGAATCGCGTTAACTCAGATAATCCACGACCAACCACCTGTTGATTTAGTACCTTTATTAAAAATAGTTATCGGAGAACTTAACAATGACATTCAATCAGGAGAAGGAATTACAGTTCCATCATTATTACCACCTCTAAATTCAACTATAGGTGTTCCTCCAACTGTAGGAAGTCCGCCGGATACAATAGCTCCTCTTATGCTACCTCCTGTGACACACGTTCCGTTTCCCTATTTGCGTATATTAAAAGGAGCCTCTAAGGTAAGAGCTATATTTCCATTAAAAAATGACCAAATAAGATTAGGTCGTAGTAATGAAAGTGAAATTATCTTAGATAGCAATAAAATCTCTAGATTTCATGCCAGAATTGTTATTGAAAATGGCAAATACTATCTTGAAGATTTTAATTCTATCAGTGGCACAATGGTAAATGGAAACCGGATTAGGGGTAAACAACTACTTCAAGATAGCGATACAATTCAGATTGCTGATTTTGTACTTGAGTTTAAACAAAGTTCTTAAGTTATTTGTGCATTAAGCAAGCAAAGCTCAACAATGGCAATTTGGACCGCAATCAAGCTATCAGGGAGCAACTAGTCCAACTCTAATGAGAGTCTAATTTTTTAGTACAATTGTATTACAATAAGTCGAAAAACACGTAGGACGCTTCTGGGTCAAATTTTCATAGACCCCATGAAGGTAATGCTCTATGCTGTTTGCACTTTAGATAGATAGTAGCAGGGATTGAAAGATGGAATTATTGGTATATTCATTTCATCAAATGTTCTCCTGATTCCTGTACGGGCAGGTTTTACCAGATAACTGACGAGCGGGATAAAATCAATCGATAAAACCTGCCCCTACTCCTGGATTCAGGCTCCGGAATTCTTACCTTCAAGGCTTTCAGGACTCTGAAACTTTACGACTTTATTTTAAAGATACAGTGTAATATTGAGGTATTATTAATTACTCAATTTTGGGTTTTCAAGAAGGAGAGAGAATCCTGATGCAAAGTCGAATAAGTATTCATCCAGATATTTGTAACGGACGACCTATTATCG
>CAZZVG010000604.1:0-4772 GCA_964657295.1 Iningainema sp.
AATTGTTGTAATACGCAACTGGGCTTAATGATATTCCCGTGATAGTGAAATGGCTAAAAAAGATGGCAATAGCATTGCTTCGGTTAAATTACCATAGACCGAAAACTTTGGCTATTGCCTTTGGCACTATGCTTTGCGCAATTAGGATACTGTCCAGTTAACCCCTACTTAGCAGTGGAAATGGAGTCGAAGTATCCTCAGATTCAAGGTAATTCATCACTTTAATAAGTATTTTTGAATAAAAGCATTCACTTCACCAGCACATAACCCGACATGAACTGTTTTGCCTGCTTGCTTAAGAATATCTAATCCTTTACCGTTATTACGAGGATCTTGATCAACTATCGAGACATATATTTCCTGAATACGAGGATCTTGAGCGAGCGCCAAAGCACAAGAGGGTGTGCGTCCCTCAAAAGAACAAGGTTCAAGAGTAACGTACATTTGCAAAAAGTGCAAATCTTGACCTTGAATCTGGGTTAGTGCATCAGCCTCAGCATGATGTTTTCCAGGCGCGCGCGTATATCCTACTGCTACTATCTTACCAGAATGGACAATTACACAACCTACTGGTGGGTTAGGTAAGCATTCTGGGAGAGCTTTTATGCTTTGAGCTAAAGCCGCTAACATAAATTGAGCTTGCATATCTTGGATATTTAAAGCTGCTCAAAAAATGGAATTGAGAGAGCCAAAAAGGCGATCGGTAGAGCATTCGTAAATAAAAATACTCACACAAGTCGCCACTACTATATTAGTCACTGCGTCTCAAAGTCTCCGCGTCTGTTCCTTGAATTTTAAGGATTTCCCTATGCCGCTATTTGCTCTTGTTGACGGCGATAGACCACCAGTTCCTCAATCGTCAAAATCGGCAACTGGTGCTGCTGCGCAAAAGCGAGGACATCATCTCCACGCGCCATAGTGCCATCTGGTAGCATGAGTTCGCACAAAACGGCAGCTGGTTTGAGACCAGCCAGTAAGGCCAGATCAACAGCCCCTTCTGTATGCCCTCTGCGCGCCAGCACACCGCCAGTCCGCGATCGCAACGGGAATACATGCCCTGGACGTGCCAAATCTTCTGGGCGAGCATTGTCGGCGATCGCGGCTTGTACCGTAGTGACTCGATCCGCTGCTGACACGCCGGTTGTCACACCATGACGCGCTTCTATTGAGACAGTAAAAGCCGTGCCATAGCGGCTTTCATTGTGTTCGACCATCGGAGGTAGATTGAGTTGGCGCGCCTTATCGTCGTCAAGGCACAGACAAACGATGCCACTGCATTCACGGATCAGCATAGCCATCGTTTCCACCGTGAGTTTTTCCGCAGCAACGATGAGGTCTGCCTCGTTTTCGCGATCGCGATCGTCCATAAGCAACACCGGACGACCAGATCTGAAGACATCTAGCGCATGTTGAATACGCAACTGTACATCTGTGGATTTAACCGTTGCTTCAGTGGTTGTGAGTAAAGACATGAAACGCTCCTCGCAAAAAGACTACAAGCAAAAAACGTTTCAGGGCATGAAGAAATCCCTGTACTTTGCAATGCCAGGATAACATACCACCTCTGGCAAGGCGGTAGGGAAGTCAACACATCTTCTTTCATCCAGACTATGACCGTCGGCCCCGGAATCACGCCGGGTCTGCTGACCTTGCACTTAGGCGCAAGCGCTCGCGGGCTTGACTGCAAAAACAGTTTTACCGCCGGTGGGGACTTTCACCCCGCCCTGAAGACGTATGGATATATAGAATTCGTACCACTTGATTGAGCCACACCCCGCAATATAATTGCGGGGATTCTGGCTGGGAGGTTAAACTGACTTTTCGCCCGTTAAGACTATCTGGTCAGCCCGTCCCAACTTATCAGAGAACTGCTCTACCGGGTAACCAGTACACGGGGGTTCAGCATCGCCTACTACACTCGCAGTTTGTTTGATGAATAGCTTCCAAGCCTCTGATAAGAGCGGCTCCGCTCCATGATACTGACTAGCAGCATCTTGCACTGAAAGCTCATCCTGATTAAGGTGTCTAGCCAGATAAGCGGTAAACAAATCACGATGCATTACTACACCTGATTTGTCGTAGTGGACTCTTTCTGACAGTGATTTTTTGATGCGCTCACCTGTCAAATGAGTTTGAGATAGCGCTGTTTTCTGGGTAGAAAACTTTGTGAAAGAACCGCCAGCACTCTCAGCCTTGCGTTGCAATTCACTTTGTACAAAACCTGGGGACTTAGCAGATATGGCTTTACCATATCGTTTCTGCCAGCCCTTTACTGAGATATTCTCAGTTTTGAATTCATTGCCATGACGTAGAACTTCATTGATAAGTCTACGATTTTGGGTCTTGGCATACGCAGCCTTTTTGCGTTCTAGTTCACGCTTTTTAGCAGCTAGCTTTCTGTAATTAGAACTTTTCTTCCATTGATGTTTACCTTTTTTATTTTCCCCCTTTTTGCTGATAGTCTTTCGACCTTTTTTAGCCTCAAAATCAGGTTCATAGTTGTCGGGATTAGCAACCCGTTGAGAACGCTGCATCTTCCTTTGAATAGCGCTAACTATGATTGTTTTTGCTGGAACCTTTTCAGCAAATGGCAATAAACCTGCTTGCTCGTTTCCGACATATGCCAAATTCGAGATGTTTAAATCAAGCCCTACAAGCCCTGTTTTAACATAGTTTTGAGGCTTCTGGAATGGTAAGCCTTCACAGAAAACAAACATGGCCAGCTTAGCACACCGCATTAACACACATCTTACACATAATGAATCACACGGTTTATATTTCCGATCTAGATGGTACGTTGTTAACCAACAAGGCTGTGCTCTCAGATTTTAGTAGAAATACGCTTCAGCAATTGTTGCGGGACGGACTTCCTTTCACAGTAGCCAGCGCACGTAGTGTTGTTTCCATGTGTAGGATATTAGGAGATTTGGATCTGCCTCTGCCTATCGTGGAGTTCAATGGAGCATTCATTTCTGATTTAAAGTCAGGACGTCATGAGATTATCAACAGCATAGAGCCAAGGGTGGTCGAAGATATATACCAGCTGATTAGTAGCTTCAACTGTGTTCCCTTCATCTCAAGCTTTAATGGCTCGCAAGACTGCGTTTATTACAAAGATATCCTCAACGAGGGAATGCACTGGTATCTGAAAGAAAGCTTGTCAAATAAGGATCAAAGATGGCGTACTATCGAAGATTTAACAGACTCATTTCATGACCAGGTCGTTTGTCTCACCATCATTGGTTTCGCTGATGTACTTTCTGAACTTGAGAACGTAATCAAGGAAAGACACGGAAATGTTGTTGAAACGCATCATTTTGAAAATTTGTACTCTCCTGGATGGTACTGGTTAACAATTCATGACTACAGAGCGACAAAGGATCAAGCGATTCGGATTCTAAAGGAACGCTATGGATTGAACAGCAGTGAGTTGGTTGTGTTTGGGGATCAAAATAATGACATCAGAATGTTCACAATAGCTGACCGTGCTATTGCAGTCGCCAACGCAACTGCAGAATTGAAACGCTATGCTACTCATGTGATTGGTTTAAACCAAGACGATAGTGTCGTGAAGTATATCTGTGAAGATTGGCTCAAAAAACAAGCTAAAACTCTGTAGATTAATAACACGTCATATATCATGCTAAAAATTTTTTCCGGCGCTGTCCTTTTTGATCTAGATGGGACGCGATCGCGATCTCAAGCCTGGTATTACTCGCTGTATCCAGTATGCTCTATCTGAACTGGGTTACAGACAACCAGATGCTGATGAATTACATTGGTGTATTGGTCCCCCGTTAAAAGATAGTTTTTCGCAGCTGCTTATGCAATGAAAGCCCCGACAAGGGCGATCGCATCTTAAATTTTGCCCATAATTTTCATTCACATATCAAAAGCAGGCTTCCCAAAAATTTTACTCAAAGCCCTATGCCCTAGGAACTTCAAGAATCACATGGGCACTTATTTCGTCACATCCCCCTCAATCCACGCCGAAAGTTCAAGCATGTCAAAAAGAGCTTTTTTTTGAAGACCGACTCTTTCCAAACTCTGTTCAAAAGCATTTCCCCGCCATATAACGCAAATGACAAAGTCCACTTTAGCACCAGCATTACGAAGCCCCTCTGTACTTTTTACAACCTGACCACCTGTTGTGATAACGTCTTCAACGACGCACAAGCGTTTTCCTTCAATACTGACCCCCTCTGCTATCTTAAGCGTTCCATAATTTTTCTTCTCCTTACGGACAAAGACAACTGGTAGCCCAACTTCCAGTGAAATTGCTGTTGCTAAAGGAACTCCTCCTAACTCCAACCCAGCAAGGACTTCGGTGTCTGCTGGAATCATCTTTGCCATTTCTTTACCCAATTGCTTCAGTAGTTTCGGCTCAGATTCAAACTGGTATTTATCAAAGTAATGATCGGACACTTGACCAGAACGTAGCCGAAACTCTCCCCTAAGGTACGAAACACGTACAATTTCTCTTGCTAATTGGTTACGATGCATTGTTACAACCATTGGTAGTTCACTTAACACAGTAATTTGACCATGCTAAGTACTGCTTTGCGTAAAATCGTAAGACAAGGGATTGCAGCTTGTTGCAGGATTTATCCTGCCATGATATAAGACGTTAACTACGGCGGGACTCGTCGGAATTTACGCGTCGAAGGAAATCGCCAAACATTCTGGGATCACATTCATGTAAAATATCTAATAATTAGGTTTTCTAAGTATTTGATCTCGCTGATGGTCACGGAGCTTTTTTAACTTCTGAT
>CAZZVG010000605.1:0-4761 GCA_964657295.1 Iningainema sp.
GGTTTTACCCAATTGATGGGTGGTTTATTTCCGCCGATCTGTACTAGTACAGCCAGGGGCTTGCGCTCTATGATTTTCGGTCAGCCAAACGATTGCAAGGTAGCAAAGGATGCTGGAGAATAGGTAATTTGAGAGCCTTGTTGCGAGTCAGGATATGTGAAGAAAAGAAACAGGGGAGTACGGAAACAAAAAGATAGATGCTAGAAGAATAAAACAATATCCTTTAACAGGACTGAATATTGCAGTTATACTCTTTTAAGTCACACCTTATGGAATCTACAATTATGCCGGAATTTCATTTTCTTCCCAGAGTTTTTCCTCTTGGTGCAATTTTATTCAATTTTTTATTTTTATTGGTGTCTACTCCCTTAGAAGCTTACGTATTGAATGCACGCTTAAAATTTGATAAAAAGACTAGTGCTTTTTATTCAATTTCTATCAATCTTTTTTCTAATGTTATTGGTTGGGTCATATTTTTCTTCGTTGAGTCACTTTTACCAGTCGTTCCGTTTAAGTCGGAATTAATTAACTATTTTTTCTATAATCGATTACAATCAAACAGAATACAGAGTGTAATCATTCTGACAGCTTTTCTCATCTTTTTTGGAACTTTTTTAATTAAATACATTTTTCTGAAAGGATTATTCATGTCACTTACCGAACCAGGGAAAAATGATGATAATCAACCCATAATAAGACGAAATTCTCGACGCGCTTACAAAAGTAAATGGCAGAATACAAATCTAGTGACGACAATATTAATAGGGAATGCACTAAGTTATAGCGCGATCGCAATTATTTTATTTGTTCGGGCAGCAAATCCATAAACAGAGGAGAATAAAATGAACAATATGAACTTGATACTGAAAGATTTATTTGGCATCTTCAAAGTCATTGAAGATATTTATGCACGCATTAGAAGGATATTAGTTCCGCCAAAAGCTTACTCGTGGCAAATCCTAATTTATTTGAGTGTGTTTTCGTTATTAATGTCATCTCTTGCTATAGGTTATGTCAAAGATATAATTGCACTATTCGGTTGGTTATTTTTAATTGCTGGTACTGCTTGGTATACGACTGATAATCCTTTATTTATCCCAAGTACTAATATGCCAGTAGGAGCAGTAATAACTGGATTTTTAGTCAGTGTTTTTGCCTTTGGTCGTGAAGAAGATATCATTACAACAAGAACAATAGTACTCTGGCCAACGATTTCGGCAATCATTACAGCGATTCCAGAATTTTTTGAAGGAACTGGTACAGACTCAAAAGCGCAAATACCTAAGTTGGAGGAACGTCAAAAAATCATCATTTTACTTGCTAGTTGCATGGTGATTAGTTGCTGGATACAATTTTACTTTGTCACAGAGAATTGGTTAAGGCAGTACCCTAGTTTGCAGGTAGATAATGTTAACCATAGTGCCTTTGTTGTGAGGAATGAACCTGCCATTAAAATTCCGAACAATGGTCTGATAATTCTCGACAAATTACAGCCGCAAGTTATTTTACAAGTAGATGAACAACCTTGGTCACAAGTAGAGCAGTGGCTAATCAATGCTCCTCAAATAGTCTCCAATCTAGGTAAAGAAATAATACAAAAAAATCTGGCGCAATATGAAGAAAAGTCTCTATGGCGGGTGGAACCGCGTATATATAATGTTAAGTCTGGATATAACCTGGATTTATTAAGTATCTGGAGTGGTCCTAGTGCGAACCCTGCTGGTTACTACTTGAAACAATCCTGTCGGATCGATCCAATTGCAGCAGGGACAAACAACTCCACGACAATTGTTAAGAACACCGACCAGAAAAACACTATTGCAGAAATTGAATGCGACCCTAAGATTAAATTTATCAAGAGTGGACCACCACCTCAACAGTAAAGATTAGGGGATAGTGGATAGTGGTTAAAAAATCTAATAACTAACAACTAACGCCTAACGACCAGACTATGAGTTTGAGCAGAATTTCAGTAATTGCAACGAATGTATTTCGGGAAGTCGTGCGCGATCGCATTCTTTATATGATCGGCTTTTATGCTTTAGTACTTACTGCTGCTATCCGCATACTTCCTGAATTTGGTGCCGCGACACAAGATAAAATGTTTTTAGACTTTGGTCTGGCGGCAATGAGTATCATTGGCTTAATTGTTACCATATTTGTTGGTACCGGACTCATCAATAAAGAAATTGAGAAACGCACTATTTTGGTGTTAATAGCCAAACCGATTAGCCGCAGCGAATTTATCATCGGCAAATATTTAGGGTTACTGGCAGTGCTAGGCTCACTTGTTGCCACCATGACAGCGATTTACCTGGCATTTTTACAATTCGGAAATATTGCTCATCAGACAGCCAGTATTTTGATTGCCGCAGTTTTCCTCTTCTTACAGTTGTCTTTAATAACTGCCGTCGCTCTTACCTTAAGTGTTTTTACCAGTTCGCTGTTAGCTACAGCTTTAAGCTTCGCTGTTTATTTAATGGGTAATGTCACTCAAGATCTATTAAAATTTGGTCGTTTGGGTCACAACCCCAGAATTGAACACATTACTCAAGCTTTGTATTTAATTTTACCAGATTTAGCTCGATTAGACTTGAAAAATGATGCAGTTTATGGTTTGGGGGCGTTACCTAACTTAACTGCACTATCTCTAAATGCAGGTTATGCCTTACTATATAGTGTAATGCTATTGGCATTTGCAGTGGTGATCTTCTCGCGACGTGAATTTTAAATACTTATTTCTGGTGATTCGGAAGTAAAAGCCACCATACCCTGTGAGGTGACTGGAGAGTTAGAGGAGTAACTCTTTTTCACCCAAATGCGAGGGATCTCTCCCTCTGCTTGCTTCAATGGCTGGCAATACCACCGATGGAGTTCCGGCTAAATTGTGACTCATTCGCATCAAATAATCTAAACACGAAAAAAATCTAAACATAAGCGGAAACCACCTACATAGTGATGTAGATATGACTATGCATATGAAAAACAGGATGTTTTACAACAATATGATTATACTTAGTTGCGTAAAATACAAAAAAAATCATATTTTGACTAAGTGATTGGCAATTTAATGCCTGTTTGTGCATCTAAATTGCTATTGATTCAATCGGTGCAAGCTATAGCAGCCGATGTGAGGGACTTTAGTATCAAGATAGAACCATTAAAAGTTTTTTTTAAAAAAACCCAAATGGAACCCTCAACCGTGTTAGTTCATCATTATTCACGGGAACAATAGCAACAGTTGATTATAGCTGTCCGTAATCTATTGTTACCTGGAGCCATTGAGACGAGCCTTATGCCAGCAACATCTTTTTACGCAGATGCCGCTTACGATGCCAAACTATCCAACCAAGTGTTTGACCCGGAACTCACAATTGACGAAAGTGAGTTGCCGACAGATGATTTAGATGATCTGGAAATAGCTTCTGCCGATCCTACTAGCTTTGCTGCAAGTGCTAACCGTCGCAGCACAGACTTGGTACGTCTATATCTTCAGGAAATTGGACGGGTTCGGTTGTTAGGGCGGGACGAAGAAGTTTCAGAAGCGCAAAAAGTCCAACGCTACTTGCGGTTACGGATAATTATGTCTAATGCCGCCAAGCAAGGAGATCCAGTAATTTCGCCCTATCTTCGCATCATTGAAGCTCAGGAGCGTCTAACATCTGAATTGGGACATCGTCCTTCTCTAGAACGGTGGGCTCGGACTGCTGGGATGGAAGTGTTAGATCTTAAGCAGATGTTAGGACAGGGGAAACGTCGCTGGGCTGAAATTGCTAAGTTGAATGTAGAAGAACTGGAGCAAGTTCAAAGCGATGGACTTTCGGCAAAAGAACATATGATCAAGGCTAACCTCCGCTTGGTCGTATCTGTTGCTAAGAAGTATCAAAATCGCGGCTTAGAATTATTGGACTTAGTCCAAGAAGGCACTCTAGGCTTAGAAAGAGCAGTCGAGAAATTTGATCCAACTAAAGGCTATCGCTTTAGCACTTATGCTTACTGGTGGATCCGTCAGGGAATCACACGAGCGATAGCCACTTCTAGCCGGACAATCCGCTTGCCTGTACACATTACAGAAAAGCTCAACAAAATCAAAAAAGCTCAACGCAAAATTGCCCAAGAAAAAGGTCGTACTCCAACTCTAGAAGATCTTGCCCAAGAGTTAGACATGACCCCAGCACAAGTGCGGGAAGTCCTACTACGAGTTCCTCGCTCTATTTCTCTAGAAACCAAAGTCGGAAAAGATAAAGACACAGAGTTAGGGGAATTGTTGGAAACCGACGGCGTAACGCCAGAAGAAATGTTAATGCGGGAATCTTTACAAAAAGACTTGCAAAATCTTTTGGCAGATTTAACTAGCCGCGAGCGTGATGTAATTCTGATGCGGTTTGGTTTAGCAGATGGTCATCCTTACTCATTAGCAGAAATTGGACGCGCTCTTGATTTATCACGGGAACGGGTACGGCAAATTGAATCTAAAGCCTTACAAAAACTGCGCCAACCCAAACGGCGCAACCTCATCCGCGACTACTTGGAGTCACTTAGCTAGTCATAGGTCATTGGTCATTGATTATTCACAAATCACCAATGACCAACAACAAATGACTTCATCGATCCCCCAAAATTTCCAACCTTCTGTGTCGAATACTTAACCGAAGTTAGTACCGAAACGCATACGTGGTGCCTCGCCGTCGGTAATTTGTCTTAGCATATTGCCAAGAAATAAATGCCCAGCCGTCAAACTAGATCTCTCGTCGTAGTCGC
>CAZZVG010000606.1:0-4747 GCA_964657295.1 Iningainema sp.
ATCTCTGAAAACTGAATTACATATCACTCAGAGTCAGCTAAATGACTCTCACTCACAACTATTACAGTGTCAAGTGAAAATAGAGCGATCGCAATTACATATACAAGCCAATCAAGCAGAAACTACTCATGACAATAATCAGATACTATATACATTAAATGATCATATCGAGTCTGAAAAAATAATTGATGAATCTGTTCATCTGCATCCAGAACCGCTCAAAATCAAATCTTCAGATTTCACTGTTGAGGAAAAGAGATTATTAGTTATTTCTCGACTACAGGCGTCAAAAACCTGTGAGAGGATGGGAAGAAATCCCTGGACATCAATAGCGAATGGTAAATTTCAGAATTGCGCCTCACCGTGCATTTCTGTTATAGTTACGCTTTTCAACTACTCAAAATATATTTACGAGTGTTTAAATAGTGTATCTAAATCCGAGATTGATCGACAAGAAATTGAATTAATAGTTATTGATGATTGTTCAACTGATAATTCAGTAAGTATAGTTGAAGAATATTTACAAGAAACTGAAGTACCAACATGTTTAATTAAGAAATGGTTTAATACTGGTTTAGCTGATGCTAGAAATGTTGGATTGAAAATTGCTCGTTCTCCATATGTGTTTATATTGGATGCTGATAATTGGATTCATCCCAACTGTTTAGATGTTCTTTATAGCACCATCAAATATTCTGATTATGCGGCAGTATATGGTGTTATCAGTATGTTTCATAACGAGACTAAAGAAGAAATTAATCGAATCTCTTGTGATAAATGGAATGTAAATCAACTTGTGAGAAAGCCTTACATAGATGCTATGGCTATGTTTAACAAAGACATAGTAAATAAACTTGGCGGTTACTCGACAGAATTAATTGAGTATGGTTGGTTTGGATGGGAAGATTATGACCTTTGGTTAAAATTAGCTCAATTAAACTACCCATGTAAATTGGTTCCTGAAGTCCTTAGTTCATATAGGGTTCATTGTACATCAATGATTAATACTACCAATCAATATGCACTCAATCTTGCTAGATACTTTAATAAAAAGTTTGCTGACTTGATTGTAAAACACAAACAATTAGATATGTTCTTTGGATATTCTCAAACTGAAATTTATTCATCAGAGGATTTGTTACCTGTTCAGCAATATTCTCAATTAGAGTTACGAGAATTACAAAATTTGCGAGAGTTACAAAAACTACAAGAAGTTCAGGCCAAATTTATCGCTATGCAATCCAGTAAATTCTGGCAGTTGAGAAATCAGTGGTTCAAGTTAAAGAAATCTTTGGGTTTAGTTAAGAATACTGACATTATAGTTTAAGGTAAATTGAAGTATATGCTTGATATAAACTCTAGAGTGGCAGCTTACATTACGGCTTATGAAGATTTAGAAGCACTAGATAAAACTGTTACGGCAATACAGAGACAATCATACCCAGTTAAAGAAATATTTATCGTAGACAATTCCAAAACTCAAGTCATCATCGAGAATAAGTACGAGAACTTGACAGTGGAATTTCATCCCGAAAATCTAGGAGTGGCTGGAGGACTAAAAATAGCGATTAATTGGGCTATCGAAAAAGGTTATGATTTTCTTTGGTTATTCGATCAAGATAGTGAACCTGAATTTGATGTTTTAAAAAAATTACTTATTAAATATCAAGAATTATCGGCACAGAATATAAAGATAGGAATTATTGCTCCGGTGATCCTTGATATAAATACTAAACAAGAGTTTCCTGGAGGTATTTTTCAACAATATAAATTTGCCCCCGTTCCCGAATATGCTGAAATTAAAGATTTTTATAAATGCGATGCTGTGATTACATCTGGTTCTCTAGTTAATATAACTGCAGCGCAATCTGTAGAACCGCCAAAAGCAGAATTCTTTCTAGATGCGGTGGATTATGCATACTGTATGAACTTTAAAAACAAGGGTTATGAAATTATTGTTGTTAAAGATACGATGATGAAACATCGCATTGGAAACTATTCAAAAGTAAAAGATAAATATGTGAAAGGAAGTCATGTAGTCACTTTTGTGTGTTCACCATCTCGTTATTACTATTCATGTAGAAATCATACTTTTTTTGAAACTCGCGCTTCAGAAAAATCAAAGCTGCACTATTCAGTAACATACAGAATCAAATACTCTCTAGAAATGATCAAGAGAATTATCCGTTATGAACCTGATTTAGTTTCACTGAAAGTATGGGCTTGTATAGTTGGCACTTTTGACGGGTTTCGAGGTAAGCTAGGTAAAACGTGGCAGTAAGTACTGAAGCGATGAATGCGACAATATCGTATTACCAATCTTCAGCCCAATAAACAATTTCTGAAGCTGAACGATCTATCGCTACCCCAGAGCTATCGCCATGATTCCACTTAAAGTCACGACTTCCTTTATTATGTGCATCTAATACCAATATTTCGTAACTGGGTGGAAAGGAATCTTGGTGAGAGTCACTAGTATAGAAGAAAGTTGTCGGTACACCGTTAGGTAGGTTGGCGTGGTCGTTGGTGTTACCACCTATATACTTGTATTTGGAAATCTCTCGATAATGCAAAAGTAATTTTTCGATGTTTTGTGGTGACTGTTTTAGCCTCAGTTGAAAATAACTGCCACTTTGAGAGAAAGCAGGAGAATAGACGACGCGTACATTTGAAGCATTACCAGGAATCTCAGTGGGAAAATGCTTAATTGGTGCTTGATTAGACCAAAGATGATTCCGAATTTCTTGATAGCGAGAGAGAGAGGTTATCGTCTGAGTTTCGGCTGTACTGCTGAAAGATTTTCTTAGAAGAAAGCTACCTCCAATAATACCAAGACTGCCAAGGAACAACAAAACTATAGTTGCAGTTTTAACAAGATACGTAGGTACAGAGTCTGTTGTTGTCAAACTTCGCTTCATTAAATCGAGTATATTTAACTAATTAGTCATATACTCAACTATTCTATAAATGGGTGGAATTGCGGATCTAACTTTAGATAGATTTATAAAAAATTCCGTAAAAACTCGGTGGTTTTTGCCACATTCAGGAAATAAGTGGACACCATGAGTTGGGAACATTGCCTTTAGGAGAGCGGAAGTTCAACCGAAATAATCAGGCTACCGCCCATAGCATCAATGTAATTCCTCAAAGTAGAAAGCAACATATCCGACTCTCTTTCCAGGCGTGACACGTTTGATTGCGGCATTTGCAAGCTTCGTGAAATTTCTGCTTGCGTTAACCCGGAGGCTAGTCGTAGCCACTGTACCCCTCCCCGCGTGCGGGGAGGGGTTGTAAAGCTGTGCTTTACTGGGGTGGGGTTCTGCCTTAATTACAAGTATTCAAACGGACATAAGATTAGTTATCCGTTGCATCGCCTCATCCACATTTTCCCGACTGTTGAAGGCCGAAATGCGGAAGTAACCTTCTCCAGCTGCACCAAAGCCAGAACCTGGTGTTCCTACAACATTGGTGGTATGCAGCAACTTATCGAAGAAATCCCAACTCGATAGCCCATTGGGTGTTTTTACCCAGACGTAAGGTGCATTTACACCACCATACACTGATAATCCGGCTGCTGTCAGTTTCTCGCAAATAATTTTAGCATTTTCTAAGTAGAAACTTACCAGTTCCTTAACTTGCGCTTGACCTTCCTCAGAGTAGACTGCTTCAGCACCGCGTTGAACGATGTAGGGAACTCCATTAAACTTGGTAGACTGGCGGCGATTCCACAGTTTCCATAGTTCCACATCTGAACCATCTGACGCTTTTGCTGTTAGCGTTTTTGGCACGACTGTTAACGCACATCGAGTGCCAGTGAAGCCTGCATTTTTGGAAAAAGAACGGAACTCGATGGCACATTCCCTCGCACCCTCAATTTCATAAATCGAGTGGGGAATCGAGGCATCGGTGATAAAGGCTTCGTAAGCTGCATCAAAGAAAATTATCGAGCCATTTGCTCTGGCATAGTCTACCCAAGCCTGGAGATGTTCTTTCGTAGCAACAGCTCCGGTGGGGTTATTAGGGAAGCAAAGGTAAATCAAATCAACTTTCTCAGCAGGAATTGATGCAGTGAAGTTGTTTTCCGCCGTAATCGGCAGATAGACTAAACCCTCATACTCTCCCTTCTCGTTCATGCCCTTTGTACGTCCTACCATGACGTTGGTATCTACGTATACCGGGTATACAGGATCGGTGACTGCAATGATATTGTTATTGCCAAAAATTTCAAGAATGTTACCTGTATCGCACTTAGAGCCATCGGAAACAAAAATTTCACTTGCGTCAATTTCGCACCCCCGCGATTGGAAATCATGGGCGGCAATTTTTTCCCTTAACCAAGCGTAGCCTTGTTCTGGACCATAGCCTTTGAAAGTCGTGCGATCGCCCATTTCTTCAACCGCATTAATCATCGCCGTGCGACAAGCTGACGGTAGAGGTTCTGTAACGTCACCAATACCCAACCTAATAATCTTAGCATCAGGATTGGCTTCTGTAAAGACATTGACCCGCCGAGCAATTTCCGGAAACAAATAACCCGCTTTGAGTTTAAGGTAGTGATCGTTAATCGTTGCCATAAAAAGTAGATTGTTACAAATGCTGTAAAACAGCTTAATACTAATCTTCCTAAAACGATGACAGCGTTTTTTCTCTGTTGGAACTACAATCCGGGCATGATGGGGCGAACAGCCGTTCGCCCCTACGATGAATACCTAAATTTATCCGCCCTTCGGATGACGCTCGTTCCGAC
>CAZZVG010000607.1:0-4746 GCA_964657295.1 Iningainema sp.
CCTTGCACCTTTTTACGCCGTCTTTGTCTTCAGCCAAACGCTTTTTGTTACCTATGCAATCTCCATCCTCCTTTTCTGAGGCTTCACGTCCTTTTCTAACCTGGCAACGGATTCTTGATTGGGCTCAAGAACACTATCGTTGTCGCACTTTTAGCAAAGATGAACGCATTCCAGCTAGACCTGGATTGTTGTACTTGGTGCAAAGGGGTGCGATCCGTATGGTAGGAACCGCTCAAGTTAGTGCTACTGCCAGTCAATTGACATCTCGACGCATAAATAGAACCCCAGAAGAAGCTTTCTTAGGGTTCGTTGGTGCAGGACAGCCGTTTGAAATTGTTGCCCAATCACCATTCACACTTCAGGCTTACGCCCATGTTGATCAAACAGCAGTGTTGTGGATGTACTGGCACGATTTAGACAACTGGCCCCACTTCCGTCGCGAAGTTATGGATGCCTTTAGATATCAGCATCAGCGCAAGCTGCTATGGCTGAGTGCTTTAGGACAACGACGCACAATTGACAGACTCTTAGGATTTCTCACATTATTAATTGAGGAATATGGCGAGCCGTCAATGAGCGACACTGACCCAGATGTCATTCGTGGCTATTGTTTACCCTTCCCTCTCACTCATGCCCAAATTGGCAGTGCGATCGGTTCGACTCGTGTCACCGTCACCCGCTTAATGGGTAAACTGCGTCAACGCGGCTTAATCCTGACTCAGGGGGATAATCTGATTTGCTTACCAGCAGAATCGATTAATAGAGGCTAAACTTTAGCACCAATCGCAGGTGTCAGCGAATTTTGACAAACCCAGCCTGGGAAATCAGTTCCTGTCCCTGCTCGGTCAGGAGTAAATTGGCATAAGCAGTACCTGCAAGCTGTTCGCTTTGACCATTCTGTTTGACCACCACAAACAGATTGCGAGTAATTGGGTACTTTCGTGATTGAAAAGCCTCCATGTTCAATTTGTTTCTTTTATTACCAGAACATTCAGAGGGGAGGACAAATGGTTCTTGGTAAGGGGCGACATATTCTCCTTGCGTCCGCCCTAAAAGCAAGGGCTTAATTGAACATTGAGGAATAACCTCTGGGGCAGAAGCGTAATAGATGCCTCCAGGACTATCAGCCACTTTCTGTAGTGCTTGGGTGGTTGTGGAAACAAATTCCACTCTTGGCCCAAAAGCTTCACCACCCAAAATGTCTTGGACAAAAAGTTCTACAGTACCGCCATTGCTTATGGGGCGAGAAAAAGCCTTAATAGGGATGATTGGGCCACCGATTTGGCTCCAATTTGTGATCTTGCCAGTGTAAATCGACTGTAACTGCTCGATAGTCAATTTTGAGACATTAAGGTTTGGATTAACTGCTACTGCCAAACCATCAATTGCTACGGGAATTTGTTTCAGAATGAAGCCATGTTGCTGGGCGCGACTTAATTCTTGGTCAAGAATTGGTCGTGATGATTGGGCAAAGCTTACTTGACCATCGATTAATAACTGTATTCCACTACCCGAACCAGGAGCGCTACTATTAGGTTCAACATAGTGTAGCCGAAACTCAGGTCGCGCTGTTTGGATGACTGGGTCAGCTGTTAGTCGAATCGGTGCCCAAGAAGTACTGCCTCCATATTTGAATAATCCTGTGGGGATATTTGGTACAGAGGCAAAGTTTTTGCCTCTGGGTTCTTCATTGGAATTAGTCAGCTGTGAGCTAGAATCGACAGGAAATTTTCTTGTGAACCACCAAAAGCCGCCAGCTATCAATCCCACTGTTATTAATAGAGATAAAACAAGAATTGGTATTTCATTTTTTTGGGACATATAAAAAGCGGAAGTATTCTTTCTTTTTACTTTTTATTTTTTACTTTTGCCTTATTGTAGTAGTTAGTTGAATTCCTCACTAACTACTATTCCATTACTTATTAGCGAAGTTGGACAAATCCAGCTTGAGAAATTAACTTTTGACCTTCAGAACTCAGCAACAAGTTTGCATAAGCGTCTCCTGCAAGCTGGTCGCTTTGACCATTTTGCTTAACAATTACAAATAACCGCCGTGTGATCGGATATTCACCATTTTGAAAGGCGGCTGCATTTAATTGGTTAATCTGGCGCGGACATTGTTCAAGTGAAACGAAAGGCATCTGGTATGGTGGAACCAGTTGAGTGGGTTTCCTTCCCAATGGTAATGGCTTAATTGTGCATTGTCCAACGACTTCGGGAGATGAAGCGTAGTAAAGACCACCAGTATTTTTTGCGACTTCTCTCAAAGCTTGTGTTGTGGTAGAGATGAATTGAACGTCGCTACCAAACTTTTCCTTTTCTAAAACATTCTGTATAAAAAATTCGACAGTTCCGCCGTCTTCTTGACGGCGAGAATAAGGTACAATCGGCAGATTTGAACCACCAACCTGCTGCCAGTTAGTTATTTTGCCAGTATAGATGTCTTTAAGTTGGGATAAGGTTAAACCAGGAATATTCAGATTGGGATTAACTGCGATCGCAATCCCGTCAATAGCTACAGGAATTTCTTTTAAGGTAAAGCCCTGCTGTTGCGCCTGCTGGTATTCGCTCTTGTCAAGTGAACGAGAAGACTGGGAAAAGGCAAGCTGGTTGTTTAACAGCATCTTGATCCCACTACCAGAACCAGGAGATCCAGTAGTAGGATCGGTATAGCGTAAACGAAATTGAGGCTGGGCAGTTTGAATCACTGAGTCAGCGACTTTTCGGATTGGTGCCCAAGTCGTGCTACCTCCATAACTAAACAATCCAGAGGGAACGTTTTTGACAGAAGCCAAAGAGTCACCACTTGAGTGTCCGGACGATTGAGATTGATTATTGCTAAAAGGAGCTATCTTCAGCCCAGAACTTTTGCTCAACCACCAAAATATAACCCCTGCCAGCCCTAGTGTGATCACCAAGGCTAGGACCAAAACTGCTGTCTCATTTTTTTGCGACATAGCTATTGTTAAGTTTTTAAAGCAAATATGGCGATTCTTACTTGCATTTAATATAGCTCTTGTGGGTTGGGGATTTTATCCTCAAATGTCGGCAACGATAGTGAGTAGAAACGATGATTAAAGGATTACCTTATTTTTACAAATCCAGTCTTTTCAATCAGTTCTTGCCCCTGAGATGTCAGCAGCCAATTCGCGTAAGCTTCTCCAGCTTGTTGATCAACAGAAACATTTTGTTTTACAATCACAAATAAATTGCGGGTGATTGGGTAGTCACCACGACGAAAAGCTTGAGCATTTAATTGGTTGCGCTTACCAGGACATTCAGTCGGTTCGACAAAGGGTTCAAGGTAAGGAGACACAAATTGACTGCTTGTGCGTCCCACAGACAAAGGTTTAATCATACACTGCGGGACAATTTCTGGGGCAGAAGCATAATAAATTCCGCCTGGAACTGAAGCGACTTTTCGTAGGGCTTCTGTCGTCGTGCCAATATAATTAACGTTAGAACCAAGATTCTCTTTGTTCAGAACATTTTCAATAAAGAACTCCACCGTACCCGAAGCTTCTTTGGGGCGAGAGTATGGTGTAATAGGTAAATTGACTCCACCTACCTGTTGCCAGTTGGTAATTTTGCCAGTGTAGATGTCTTTAATTTGGGTAACTGTTAAACCAGGGATGTTGATGCTGGGGTGAACGGCGATCGCAATGCCATCAATGGCTACAGGAATCTCTTTAAGAACAAATCCTTTTTGTTGAGCTTTTTGATTTTCGTCACCCTTAACTGAGCGAGAAGACTGGGAAAAAGATAGTTGATTATCGATTAACATTTCAATCCCAGTCCCAGATCCTGGCTTTTCAATTGCAGGTTGAGTGTAGCGTAAAACAAATTGAGGGCAGATGCGTTCGAGTACCGGATCTACGTCTTTCCGGATTGGTGCCCAGGTTGTGCTACCACCATAGTTAAACGTTCCCTCTGGAATGTTTGATACGCTACATTTGTGATGATCGACAATCTGATTCCTTGCGTCTTCATTCACTGACTGCTTGGAATCAACAACTGAAGTTCGGCGATTGATATCAGCCCATCGTTCCAGAAGAAACCATGCGCCGCCAAAGATGACGCCAATAATTGCGAGAATGGCTAAGAAAAGTGTAAGTGTTTCATTATTCTTCGACATAAATAACCTTAAGTAAGTCGGTACGCTAATCAAGCTAACTAGTTAGGGCTGTCCATTGTCAAACGTCAATTAGTAATGGATTCAAACTTATTTACTTTTCTTAACGCTCGTTATATTTATTTTCGCTCACCTACTTGGTAGCAAAAACTGTTCTTTCATAGAAGTAGGGATAACAATTTGTAAATAAGACGAAATAAAGCTGTAATCGCGAGCGCGACTAACCCAGCCGCAACAGGAATTATAAATAGAAACGTCAGATCGCCATGCAAAAAGGGAATAAAAAATATAACTGCAAAACTAATAGCTGGAATAATCAATAAATCCCACTTTTCAATCCACCGTCTTATTTGGGCAAAAATTATGATTGTTAAAATAAAGGCTGAGGCAGCTAGGGTAATTGGTGGAGATTTTAATATACTAAATAGAGCGATCGCTATTAATCCACCTTCAAATCCACTAAATGCTGCCCCACTGAGTATTTCTATGAGAGAAAATAGTTTTTTGGGTGAAGCAAGTGACTGCTTTTGCGGTTGTGGCTGTGGCAACGCTCCAGATTGGTGGGGATTAATTTGTGTCGTGGGGATGCTTGGTGCATATGCGAGGGCATCCAG
>CAZZVG010000608.1:0-4734 GCA_964657295.1 Iningainema sp.
CTCATCCTCCTCATCCCCCTCATCCTCCCCTGCTTCCCCATCTTTCAACAGAGGAGTAATTCCCCGCAGAGAATCCCAGAGATGTTTTTCCCAAAACTCCAAAGGTTCGGTGATGCGAGTTAAATTCAACTGGCGGTTACCTTCTAGGATTAATTCATAAAACTGCTGGAATTGCGCCTGCTGTTGGACAGTGGGTTGCCAATTGAGAGTTTGCTGCCAGATATCTGCCATTTCAGGCAAAGAAGGTAATATCGAGTTGTTCACAAATAAAAGGGCGATCGCTACACTTCTAAATCAGAGAAAAGCTTACAATGTAAGCTTTTATAATTTTTAATTCCGCGTACTGTGAAGCACCAAGCCAAAGGGTAGCGGTACTAGCCTGAGGGCGATTAAGCGCATCTTTACAGAGAATTGGTATCAGACATAATTATATATAGCACAACAATGTTTTACCTCTACGGTGTAGTACTCTATCTTCTAGCTCTACGTTAAATTGAAAGTAAGTTAGTAATTTTGCTTTAGGAGTTAGTGAAATGGACATAATTATTCAATCAACAAAAGAATTTGAACAAGATTTAGAAGCATTTATTAAGCCGTAAAAATCTAACATTTTTGATAAAATGAATCAAAATTTTCAAATTTTATTAACCGATAAACATTCTCTCTTTGAACATGAAAATCTTGCTCAGTTGCAAACAATAAAACTGACTAATGATTATGATTCTTCCCTGTATTCCCTTATAATTAACCCTAAAATAAGAGTAATCCTCACTATAGATGATGAGCCAATTTTTGATAGAATAATTATCACTTTATTTAGAGTTGTAAACTCTTCAGAAGCATCAGAAGCATATAATTCAGTGGTAAAGTCTATTTACAAAGACTTAATCCTTAATAAGGAAGAAGTTGAGGTTTAGCCTAGCTAATGTCAAAAAGTAAACCTCTTTTAGATGAGTATGGGATTATTTATGAAGCAATGAGGATTCTGCCAGACGACCTGAAAATTGATTTTATTGAGGCTTTAGCTGAACTTGAAGATAATGAGTGCCACCGAACCAGAACTTTGATATTTGGGCAAGTAAAGGAAGGTGCTTTATGGCGATTCCCTCGCAGCTACGAAATCTGATTCAAGAGGCTTTAGAATCAGTGTACCGTCATCCTCAACATGACTTAAATCTAGGTTATCGTCATGCTATTTGGGCGGTATTTGGTGATAATGGTCAGCTAAGACGTACAGCACTAGCACTCTCTACAGTCCGTCACGTTCTCCCAATTTGGAATCAAAAATTCAGTAATGATGATAGACCCCAAAAAGTTCTTAGCCTAGCGGAAAAAGTAATTTCTGGAGATGTTAGTAAAGCTTTCGCGGAAAAAGAGAGCCAACATTTATGGCGAGAAATGCAAAAATTAGTTTATGAAGGTTTGGGTATGGCTTTTACTGTTGGATGTGCAGCAGTTGCATCGCTTGATACTGCAATTTTTGATGAAAATTTTGACCTAGATGAGATTGATTTTAATCTGACAGATAATCGAGATACAGAAGGTAATGATGCTGCTTTCTTTGCTGCTTGTGCATATGCAAATGGTGCAGTGTGGGAAACAATTTCTGGAAAATCAGATTCTGCGAAGCGTTTAGAATTTTGGTCGTCGTGGTTAAATGTTGCTGTTCCCACTGCATGGGAGGCGATAGAAGAAGATAATAAGATAGATATTCCTTTGCCTGAAGCTTCTTAAATAGTAACCGTTCAGGGGGTATAAGGGTGATCGTCAATTAGGGCAACCAGAATCTGGTAATGTAAGATTTATGGAAGACAAGCGCAAGCGCCTACGTCGAGCATATCCCCCTTGTCCCAGGGGGTACAAGTGCGAACGGCTGAACTAACAAACCTTGATTTCTCGTAAAAGTTACCCAGTTTCTTTAAGCTTGATGAGAATAGTTCAAGATGTCACTTTACAAAGATTTAATCCTTAATAAGGAAGAAGTTGAGTTTCAGCATAGCTAATGTCACAAATCAAACCTTTGACCCTCCCTTACAAAAAATAATCAAACTATCCTTTTCATAGGCGCCATAAACCCTTGTTGACTAACTCTGGTAAATAGTTGAGGTATTTCTTAAGACTATGACTTTTACCAATACAATATGTGGCATCTTCGTTTCTTATTCTTGAATGATATTCTTTAATTGGTTTACGTCCACAAGGATTATTACCAGCTTCAGCTAATTTAAAAGTCGTTTTTAAGACAAAATCATCTTCGTTATACACGTTTATTAAAGTTCCTCTTATTTTGGAGGCTACATACCCCCAGTTTTTACTGCTATCTCTACGAACAGCACCACCTAGAAGAATTACATCTTCTAGTGAATGGTGACTTGCTGACCAATTTTCCATACAATAATAAGCAACACGTGCACCCAGTGAATGAGAGACAAGAGAAATATTTTGTTCAGGGATTTGAGATTCAATTAAACTTGGTAAATAGTCTTTACCTACAGATTTAGCACGGCTTTTACATTTTTGCCAGTTCAAGATAACTAATTCAGAAGCGCAACTGAATTTATTAGAAGCATCCCAATATAATTGATACACAGAGTATTGCCATCCAAGATAACTTAATACTGACAGCAAAGTGTTGTCACGCACCTTATCCTCACTTAAATACCCATCTATAAACACTAAGGCTTTGAAACTTCCTGCTGGGCGTGAAAGAAGTCGCAGTTCGGGACATTCCATTAATGTATTCCTTTAAGAAAACCAATTCTAATAACAGTATTCCCAGTTTCCAGCAGTATTCTTTCGATATCAGGGCTACATCTAGCGAAGCTGATACCGTTTCACTTTAAGGCTGATACATAATATTTATCGAACTTCCACTGTTCGCGATTTTCCTCTTGTCTAAACAATTGAGGAAAAGACCATTTACCCAACAATGTACTGCAAGTACTAATACTCATATCTTGCACCTTCGATAGGGAGGGCTGGTGGGGAGAGTGATGGTACTGAGCCGGTGCAGGATTTTTTGCAAGACCCTTCCCTTAGACCTGGAGAACTGAAACAGTTTCAGGTTCGCTTAACGCTGCTAACACAAAAAGGATTGTCTTTACTCTTGGAACGGTCAGACATCCTCGATAAGATTGAAGGAGAGAAAAACCTCTACGAGCTACGCCTAGAGAATACTCCTAATAATCCCCGTATATTCTTATGTGCTTTGGTAGGTAAACGTTTGGTACTGCTACACGCTTTCAAAAAGAAGGGGCGCAAAACCCCAAAACTAGAGATTAAAATCGCAGCAAAGCGACGGGATTTGGTACAAGCAAATGAGGAGGATAGAAACGAAAATGAACAATAACCCCCACTTAGGAAGTGATGTTTTGGCTTTCCTAGACGCAATCATACCTGACACACTCGAGACTCGTCGTGTTGAGCAGCAAGAACTTTTTCGATTGGCTTTAACTCAAGCGATGCGGGAGGTTCGCAAACAAGCTGGACTCACCCAAGAACAGCTCGCTGAACGTCTCGGTGTAGGACAGAGTTGGGTTTCCAAACTAGAAAATGTTAATCACGATCGCACTTTTGAGTCCGTAATTACCTACTTAGATGCACTGGGAGCCAAGCTGAAATTAGAGCTTGTTTTCGGAGGAGAGGTTATTTCTGTTGACTTGAAGGACTCAGTCGCTGCCGATGCTGTAAAAAAAGCATCGTAGCCTTCAAAAACAAATCAGTCCAAGAACTTTCGTTCTTCTTTACAAATACTCAAAAAACTGCTCTGGCACTAACTTTAATTCTCCAGATTTAAAGCGGCTAATATCAACCCACAGTGCTGTTTTTTGTCGCTCACCTTCGGCAAATACTAACTTTTCTAATTGATACAACTTTGGGTCAACAAAATCGCATTTATAAAGTTGGATAATTTCGTGTCCTGGCTGACCGTTGTAAGTAAATATATTTTCTAAACAGCCTAAGTAGCGAATATTTGTTAATTCTGCTTGGATTTCTTCTTGAAATTCGCGTTTGAGGGCTGCTAAACTTGTTTCACCAAAATCCACACCACCGCCCATGGCGCGGTAGAAAGTTTGGTGCTTAACTGGATCGTAGCCTTCAGAAATGAAGATGCGATCGCCTTGGAGAATGACTCCCAAGGCTAGGACTCGAATTTCCCCTTGTCTATACATTGTTGTTGCTAGTTCTCGTAATTATCGTAAATCAAGGAAGGACGACTTTCGCTATCCTCAACAGGCCAATCTTCATTTTCGCCACCCATGTACAATTGCTCAATCGTGACATATTCCTGACTGAGCTGCTTGAGGGCGTTGATCAGAATATCTAGGGCGATCGCATCCGAAGTTCCCAAGTCAAACCAGCAACGCGCCCACGTCCCTTCATACTCCAACTCACCCATGTTGTGCATCAGCGCCAACAAGCTTTTGTCATATCCCTGGGAGTCATAATTCATGTAACTGAGATCCACTCCCGTATCCTGTATCTGGAGGTTTTCGGCATTAAATGCACCCAACTTGCCTAGATAAAACCAGGAATTGAAAACCTCTTGTACATACTGCTTTTCACGCTCAGAAGGAATTGTACTGAACTGCAGCCAAATCCACACATCAAAAGGGTTAAACTCGCGGAACTGTACCTGCATTTCCATTAAGTGTTTCATATTCGTATTCGTTACTTTTACTCAAAACCAATTGTAGAGGAGTTGGGAGTGGTAATTGCTAATTGCTAATTGCT
>CAZZVG010000609.1:0-4729 GCA_964657295.1 Iningainema sp.
TTTTACTTTTTAAGGGCACCGCTCACACACGCGCTTGGGAGAGGGGCTTTCTTAAGAGGGCGAGAGTGTATGGGATTTGACTGAGAACCGCTATATAAACTCAAACCAACATAACGAACTTATGAACGTATCGCTTACACCAGAGCTTGAGCAGTTAGTTCACGAAAAAGTAAAAAGTGGTAGATATTTATCTGCGAGTGAGGTTGTACGCGAAGCATTGCGACTGTTAGAGGAACGCGATCGCATTCGTGAGGCACGACTTGAAGCACTTCGAGGAGAAATTGCTATTGGTATAGAACAAGGTGATAAAGGAGAAGTGATTGATGGTGAAGAGGTATTTAGAGAATTGCGTGAAGATATTCGTCAAATATCCAACGGTAAATAGGGATGAATCGCTACGTTTTTACTGCCCAAGCAAGGCTTGATATTAAGGAAATTAACCGATTTCTCTCTCGTGAAAACCCACAAGCTTCAACCCGCTTTGTAGATGCTCTTGAAAAGAAGTGCAAAATTTTGGCTGATTTTCCAAATATGTGACGCAGTTTCGATTATCTTGCACCCTCATTAAGAGGTTTTACCATCGGTAATTATATAATTTTTTATCGTCCAATTGAAAACGGTGTTGAGGTTGACCGGGTTTTAAGTGGCTATCGTGACCTTGATACTTTGTTTTCAGAGGATGATAATAGTTAAGCGATATCCTCATCAACGAATCGGATAGACATGTTCAGTAAATCACAAACTTTTTCCACCAAAGCGATGCCCTTAGCAAGGGCTTAGGGCATATCGCCGCTTATGTATAAGGTGGTTGACACTCTATGATTTTCGGTCAATCGCCAATTTATAAGATAGACTTATGATTCGTAAGTGTAAGATCTGTCAGTTTGCGGCGAATATCCCCGATATTGTTAACAAATCTTAATCTTCATGGTCATCATAAGGGTCATCTAGTTCCTTGCTAGGAGGACCAAATGAAGTGTAAATTGCGGCTGCTGTGATCGCGAAGACAATAGCGCCAACGGAAATGCTGAAAACTGTTGCGGGTTCCATAATAAAGTGGAGAATTTTAAGACGTTGATATTTGTTAAATTAGGGCTTTAGTTTTGAAGTATGGGATTGCAGATCGACTCAGATTCCAGTTACCTGTCCTGATTATTGCCTACCATTTGACACTCCCATACCTAGAAGGTATGGGATTCTTAAGAGTTTTCTGTCTATTGACTTCTTATATCCCGGATTCAGGCACTGCCTTAAATATCGGGTTCCCAGGCACACTTCGTTCGCCGATACGACCGAGTGTTATCTCCTAAAATCTCGTCAATTCGAGTATTGGGCGTCAACTTTCCTCCAGTCCAGGGGTAGGTTTTAACGTCTTGTCTGACTCTTTTAATGTACCACAATTTTCGCCAGTACGCCCTTAGAAAAGCCTTCCTACTTGGTAATGCCGATTACCTAAGATCGTGCCGATTAAAAAAAGTCTGTTGATGATACAATGGACAAGTCAATTGTTGTGACACTCCGACAGTCGGATATGTGAGAGGTATGGCTGAACCTCTTACCTTTAGTCAGGGGGAGTGTCAAAAAAGATTAAAATATCATTTAGTAACTAGATCTTAGATGAATTATGGCACAAAGGACTTGGTTGGGAGATATTCTCAAACCCTTAAACTCAGAGTATGGTAAAGTCGCGCCTGGTTGGAGTACGACTCCTCTGATGGCCGTTTTTATGGGACTCTTTTTCGTGTTTTTGCTGATTATTCTGCAACTCTACAACAGATCGCTGCTAATTCAGGACGTAACAGTTGATTGGAGTAGCCTAGGCAGATAAGCAATGTAGAAGCTTTGTAGCTTACATAACAATTTGTTTCACACCCGGAAGTCCGGGTTTTTCTTTGGGCAGCTAGTACTGCGATCGCGGAGTGACAAATTTAAAATGTAAAAACCTTGGATTGTAGGCTTTCTAGAAGTTCTGAATGGTAGCTTTATTTCCGTCACCGTTTACTAGATTCCCAGTTCTGTATTCTTCTGCCTCCACACAGCTTTACCCCTTACAGTCTTAAAGCTTTACACTATAGATGTGGGTTTATTACAAAGACTTATGAATATATTTGGTATGGGTCTGCCAGAAATGGCATTAATCATGGTTGTGGCGTTGTTAATCTTTGGTCCAAAAAAGCTGCCAGAGATTGGTCGGAGTATGGGCAAAGCGATCAAGGGTTTTCAAGAGGCTTCTCGGGAGTTTCAAAATGAGTTTCAAAAAGAAACATCTCAGTTGGAACAAGCTGTGAAGACTACTGCGGAACTAGAGCCTAAGCATCTAGAAGCTTCTAAACTGGAGAAGGAAACGACCGATTCTGTCCAACACAGTTGAGGTTACTCGTTTTGAAAACTGCTGTCAGCAACCGTAACCCAAAGTCTTGTTTGTGCGTGTGCTAGAGTTAGCTGATATATTCCTATACTAAAATCTAAAATCGAGTGACAGAAGGTGTTACCCAAAAAGCTTTGGTAATTCCCCAGCTTATTGTAGGGTTGGGGAATCCAGAACCGAAGTACGACCAAACTCGCCACAATATCGGCTTTGCCGCGATCGATGCTTTATGCCGTCCTTGGCGGATTTCTTTAACGGAAAACCGCAAGTTTCAGGGGGAGTATGGGGAAGGAATAGGACCAACGAAAGAGAAAATTCGTTTGCTGAAACCGTTGACTTACATGAATTTGTCAGGACAAGCAATCCAAGCAGTGATAAATTGGTACAAATTGCCGCCTGAGTCGGTACTCTTGATTTATGATGACATGGATTTGCCTCTAGGCAAAACTCGCCTACGCTTATCTGGTTCTGCTGGAGGACATAATGGCATTAAAAGCGCGATCGCACATCTTGGCACCCAAAACTTCCCCCGTTTGCGGATCGGCATCGGTAAACCCAAAGGCGCGACTTCTAGTGATGAATCAGACGCTATTTCTTTTGTGCTGGGGAGATTTTCTAAAGCTGAGACTGTTCTAATGTCTCTTATACTACAACATGTTGTTGAATGCGTGGATCTTTGTCTGAAGCAGGGAGTTGAAAAGGCGATGAATATTTGTAACAGCCGTACTATCGATTTTCCTAAATAGCACAAGATCCCCGACAACTTTTACGAAGTCGGGGATCTAAATCTCTGGGCAAAGCCATAGAGTTTTCAACGGGTACTCTTATCACTAGGTTATCAACCTACTTCAAAGCATTATTGAAGCTCTTAAGCTATTAATTCATCTAAAGATCTCCGATACGTATAGAAACCGCGTAGTTTTAACTCGCGCCTGTTATACGAACACTTGTTTTAACAAGCGTAGCCATATCCATCTTTGCGATGGATAGCCTGACAAAAACGATGCGAAATCCCTTGAACTAAACCGTTCTTAGTTGAGATATTAAAACTACCAGTTGCGCGAGTTGCAATTCTGCCAGTATAAGTTCCTATTTTTTTGCCTGTGGTGACAACAGCTTTAACAATGTCACCAGTTGTAAAGCCAAAATGTACCTTGAAACTGGCACAATGACGATCTGGAAACCCATGCTTATCAGTTCGACATAGTTGACGGGTTCCATGTCCTGTTGCTTTGATTAGCAATGGTTTAACATTTTTAATCACAAGAGTGGGTGTTGAAGAACCAACACAAGCAGCATCAATCCAATGTGATTTTTCGAGGTTTTGATTAGTTCGATTGAATTTAGTCAAACCTCCTGAACCCGTTTCTACCGGGAGTTGTGTTGCTTTAAGCGTTTCTAAAAGTTTGAACCGAGTTGCATTAACAGCAGCAGTATCAGCCAACGGTTTCGTAGCTTGCTCTTCAATCTTCTTCAACCTTTCTGGTTTTTTCTTGAGAAAATCTTTAATATCCATAGTTCCTTTGTTGATGTTGCAGTTCTCACAACTTAAAGTCAGGTTAGCCAGCCTATTAGAGCCTCCTTTCGCTCGTGGATGAATGTGTTCAATCTGCAAAGGAATGTCTTTGTCTCCACAGTAAGCACATTCCCTCCCCCATTTCTCCAACAAATACTCGCGAGTCTCGTATCCTGCGAGGATTCCTTGCTGGTATTCTTTGCCTTTTATTTGAGGGTTTTGCAGGAATGAAGTGTCAAACCTAACTAACTCTTGAGATATGGCAGTAATAGGAGCAAACTTGCACAACCGTTTAACCCACGTGTTTATGTTGTACACTCGACTCGTTAAGCTTGGCGGCAACCACCCATCTCTACGTTGTTTAGGGCAAGGTTGTTTGTTCCCTTTCCTGAACCATTCGTGTTTTGGAGGCTGTCGATAACGGGTTTTACGGTTTCTTCGAGTGCGACGTAGTTGACGACGTGAAGTTAGAGACTCTCTGATAGCAAAACCTCTATGCTGTAGAACAGCAGCCCATACAACTTCCCCAGTCGTATCATTGACTATTGCTATCCCCGTCGTTCGAGAGCCAGGATCGATTTTGATTCTTAATGGTTCTACAACAGCATCTGGTTTTGACTCAACAAGAATAATTGTGAACGGAAATGTGCGGAAGATTGCGGCTTTTTTGTTCCTCAACAGTTGCCGCGCTTGGGCTGGATGAATTGGATTTTGTGGTCTTTTTTCAGTGTCAATTACTAATACTTTGCTCATAAAGAGCCTCCTTTCGGGTAATGTTTGCCTCGCTTATGTTATTGGTCGGTACTTTCCAAGCAGCACGGATTTAACTCTCTAATCTTTTTAAC
>CAZZVG010000610.1:0-4711 GCA_964657295.1 Iningainema sp.
CTACACTGGAAATACCCATGATGGAACCTTGCATGGTAATCCCACGTGGGATTTAGCAGAGCTTCCATTTGGAATTGCACAATCATCGAATGAGAACTTACCAATCCAGAGCAAGATTGTGTTAGTGAGCAACGAGCGTCAGACTAAGCGAAAAAAAGGGACAACAAAATACACGGAGGAACTGGAAAAAATGATAGAATCCGCCGACAGCATTCAAACTGGGATTAGTTCCCAACTAGAGGCACAAAAAAGCGAAACAGCCCAAACTGCACAAAGCGGAGTTCTAGTCAATATCGAACAACCGGAACAAGCACAAACATTTGCTGAGGAGGAATTAGAAAAAATAATAGAATCCGCCGACAGTTACCAAGTAGAGGCAGCCCAAACTGGACAAAGCGAAGTCCTAGTCACTATCCAACAGCCGGAACAAGCACAAGTGTTTGCTCAAGAGGAACCGGAAAAAACGATGACTCCGGAAGGCAATCCCAAATATAAAATACTTGCTATTGATGGAGGCGGTATTCGGGGCATTATACCAGCAATGATCTTAGCAGAGATTGAAAAGCGGACACTAAAGCCAATTTCGAGTTTGTTCGATTTAATTGCAGGCACTTCAACCGGCGGAATTCTAGCACTCGGACTTACTAAACCCGGATTAATAGATGCATTTGATGGTTCGCCTCTGCCTGAATACAGTGCAGAGAATCTCCTGCAAATCTATCTTGAGTATGGGGTGGAAATATTTTACGAGCCATTCTTTGAACGAATACTTGGTCCGATAGAAGATATATTTGTCCAGCCCAAATATTCTTCGGAGGGACGAGAGGAAATTTTAAGGCAATATTTTGGATCTGCCCCCCTAGAAAAGAATCTCAAAGAAGTATTTGTGACTAGCTACGATATCGAGCAGCGAATTCCTATATTCTTTACAAACAAACTGGAAAAACAACAGACAGAATCGAAAAAGTTTCGCAAGTTATGTGGAGGGTTTACGCTCACAGATGCAGCACTGGCAACAAGTGCTACTCCGACTTATTTTGCTCCCCATCGCGTTTCAACTTTCCATAATCCTAACGGTTTTTATACTTTAGTTGATGGAGGAGTCATCGCTAATAATCCAGCGAATTTGGCGATTATAGAGGCGCAAATTAGTAGACAAGAACAAAAACAAGTTCTGAATACAGAGGATATATTAGTCGTCTCCTTAGGTACAGGTTCCCTAACAAGCGTCTACCCTTATGACGAAGTGAAAAAATGGGGACTATTGCAATGGGCAAAACCACTTTTAAATATTGTGTTTGACGGTGGAAGTGAAGTAGTCGCCGGAGAATTAGAGCGGTTGTTTGAGTCAAGTGTTCAAGATAGTAAAAGTTCTTATTATCGCTTTCAAACATTCCTCACAAATGAACAGGAAGAAATAGATAATCCTCAGCTCGAAAATATTCGTTCCTTACAAGTAGTAGCTAATAGATTAATTGCCGAGAGAAGTCAACAAATCGATGAGTTATGTAGTCTTTTATTGAAGGAAATCTGAGCTTTTATTCATAAAGAAAGGGTTAAAATAATGGTAAGTCCTATCAAGATTTACGATGACCGAGGGCGCTACAAAAATGGAGTCTTTGAGTAATCCGTCTTATCGCATCGTCGCGATTCCATGGGAAGGGATTGGACAAGATTCTAGTCTTGTAAGATAGAGTAATGTTTTCACCAAAACGTAAGGATTTTAGGTAATTCCAATGGACGAACTCGTTAAAAAACTTGCTGGTCTGGGTCTTCCTGGCGTAATTCTCGTAATTCTAACAGCTGCAGCAGGGGGTAGTTCCGCAGCTGTTGCTGCAGCCCTCACAGCTGTGGGAGGGCCGTTTGGCATCGTCGGAGGTATAGCACTGCTGGGTCTAATATCGGTTGTGGGGGATACTATAGCGGGATATGGAGTTGAAGCCATTCTCAAGGCCGTCTATGAAGAACGTAGCAAAACTCACTCCCTGAGATTTCTCCTCAAAGAAATTAAAGATTTACCCATTTCAGAAGAGCTAAAACTCAGATTGAAAAATCACCTTAGCCCAAAAGTTATTGTTAATGGTGACGTCACTGACACACCAAGGACAGTTGAAATTGTCGATGAATAATTTGGCGTGGCTGATTTCGGTTTATTAAGCGACTCCGTTCCCAGCAGAAATGAATACTGATGGTCAAAAACCGCTCTTAAGCCAAGGAAGCCAAGAAGTAAAATAAATGTGTTCACCAGTTATTTGAAGCCCAAATTGAGCGAACTCCACAGGCTGGAGCGGTGGAAGGTGGGCTTTAAATAACTGGCTAAATAAGAATTAAATATTAAGGCTAACCAACTCGCGCATTATTCATCAGATTTTTTTGCGGCAAGACTCAATTAAAAAATAGCTTGATAAATTCAGAGCAAAAATTAACATAATAGTATAATTGAAATGAATTTCATGATCGCAAATGTTAATTGTTTTTCTGTTGACTAATCCTAAAGATGAAATATTGCAGTTCATTTAAAAGTTTATGCAAGAAATAGTGATTGGCTCTACTCATTCTGTTGATGATTTTTCTGCTTTAACTGAGCAAGAGCGACATAAAATATTGGTGGAATGGAATGATACAACGGTAGATTATCCCAAAGATTTTTGCATACACCAGTTATTTGCAGCACAAGTTGAACAAACTCCAGACAATATTGCTGTCGTCTTCAATGAGCAGAAATTTACCTATCAACAGTTGAACCACCGGGCCAATCAACTTGCACATTATCTGCGAACTTTGGGTGTAGAGACAGAAGTTCTGGTGGGGATTTGCGTTGAACGTTCTTGGGAAATGGTCGTCGGATTCCTGGGCATTCTCAAGGCGGGTGGGGCTTATGTACCGCTAGATCCAACATATCCTCAAGAACGTCTATCGTTCATGCTGTCAGATTCACAAGTACAGGTGCTGTTAACTCAGCAAAAGTTTGTTGCAGGGTTTGCCGAAAGCGGGGTAAAGACGGTTTGTCTGGATACCGACGGGGAATCTTTCAATGGCCAAAGCCAAGAAAATCCCAAAAGCGACGTAACAGCAGAAAACCTGGCTTATGTCATCTATACCTCTGGTTCTACAGGAACACCAAAGGGAGTAGCTGTACCGCATCGGGCTGTTAATCGGCTAGTGTGTAACACCAACTACATCACCTTAGACAAGAGCGATGCCTACGGCGGTAAACTACGCATTGCCCAAGCCTCAAATGCTTCCTTTGACGCAGCCACTTTTGAAATCTGGGGTGCTCTCCTGCATGGGGCTAGCCTGGTAGTCATTCCTCAGAATGTTGTGCTTTCGCCCCAGCTTTTCGCTGCGTACATCCGCGAACAAGGGATTAGTGTATTATTTTTGACTACCGCTTTATTTAATCACTTAGCGAGTGTTGTCCCCCAGGCATTTAAAGACCTGCGATACTTGCTATTTGGAGGCGAGGCTGTAGATCCTAAGTCAGTTCAAGCAGTTCTTAGGAATGGCTTGCCACAGCGATTACTGCACGTTTATGGGCCGACGGAAAGTACAACATTCTCTTGTTGGCATCTAGTACAGGACGTTGCAGAAGGGGCAATAAATATACCGATTGGTCGCCCGATATCCAATACACAAATATATATACTCAACTCCCAACTTCAACCAGTTTCTATTGGTACTCCTGGCGAATTATATATTGGCGGCGACGGCTTGGCACGAGGTTACCTAAACGCAAAAGAGTTAACTGAGAAAAAATTTATCCCCCATCCCTACCCTTCGGGAACGCCTTCTCCTGACGGAGACGCTGCGCGTAGCTTGCTTCCCCGAAGGAGTACGGCGAACAGCCAAGAACAGGGGGCACGCCTTTACAAAACAGGTGACTTAGCCCGCTTCTTACCAGATGGGAACATTGAATTTCTGGGTCGAGTCGATGATCAGGTGAAGATTCGTGGCTTCCGCATTGAACTTGGAGAAATTGAAGCGCTTTTGAGTCAACACCCAGATGTACGTCAGGCAGTTGTCATCGTCCGTGAAGATATCCCTGGGGATAAGCGCCTTGTTGCATATATTGTCCTTAATCAAAAGCCCGAAGCAATGCCTGCACCGGGCTTTGCCTACGCCACTACTATCAAACGCTTCCTCCAGGAAAAACTACCCGACTACATGGTGCCAGCAGTCTTTGTCATTCTCGACTCCTTGCCCCTCACCCCCAATGGTAAGGTAGATCGTCGGAATCTTCCTGTCCCCGATCGCACACGCCCCGATCTTGAAGAAACCTTCGTCGCCCCTGATAACTCAATTGAGAAGAAGTTAGCGGTCATCTGGGCTAATTTACTGGGACTTGAGGAGATTGGAAAGAATGATAATTTTTTCAATCTGGGGGGTCATTCCCTAATTGCAACTCAGATGCTTTCTCGCGTGCGCCAAGCTTTCTCAGTCGAGTTGTTTTTTCACCAGATATTTGAAAACCCGACTATAAGGAGTCTAGCTCAGCTCATCGAACAGAGTCAAGGAGAGCAACAGTGGCAAAGTCCTGCTATAGAAAGAATTCCCCATGAAGGACTTTTGCCTGTCTGCTTTGCCCAAGAGCGAGTGTACTTTATCCAGCAATTGGCTCCAGAAAGTAATGCCTACCAATTCCAGGCATCTCTGCGATTTCATGGTCTGCTCAATGTAGCAGTCTTACAACAGTGCCTCAACGAGATTGTAC
>CAZZVG010000611.1:0-1479 GCA_964657295.1 Iningainema sp.
TAGCATGAGAAATCTTGGTTGGTTGAGAGACAAATGGCTGAAATCCAGTCTGGGTATGGAGCGCGGGTGTATTTTTTGGAAATATTGCCGTTAAGCCTTGTACCGTGGGGAGTTCAGCCATTTTTTTTGAGACTTATTTTCCAACACCTACCCATCCGCGCATTCGGCGAAGAAAATGGTATTGTCACGTGGTTGTTCGCCGCCGATACGTTCAATTTTACCAAAACAGCAGGCGCAGAGGAAATAAAAGCGGATGCTGTCGGTATCTGGCTTGATCAGTTTGTGCAAGCGCGATCGCAGTTTCGCATATTGAGTATCGCTCAGTTCGCACTCAAACACACCATACTGCACCCACTGACCGTAAGATTTCAGGATTTTGTGAATTTTTGTGCGGCGATTATCTTCTGAGATATCATAGGAGACAACAACGTTCATGGGAACTTTTCTCCTACTTCAAAACCAAGGGTGGGTATTTCTCGATTTCCCCCATTAGGTATTTTGCCAGTAATCGGGCTTGAAGTTCAAAGGCTTCCTGGTAAGTACATTTGCGTCCTAGTACTGGGTGTTTGAATTCGGATAGTTTCTTCTGGGCGTATAATCGCAAGAAGATTTTTCTTCCTTCAGGCGTTAGGGAGACTGCACCGCTTAAGGGTTCAGTGACAAAATCTGCGGAAGTCAACAGCCGCTTATTTAATGTTGATAAGACGACTGCATCCACTACCAAGGGACGAAATTCTTCCATCGTGTCTAACGATAGAGAGGCTCTTCCATAACGTTCGCAGTGTAGGTATCCTAAATATGGATCGAAGCCGACGATGTTAGCGGCACCTTGAACGTCATGACGCAGTAATGAATAACCAAAGCTGAGTAAGGAGTTGACTGGATCGGTAGGTGGACGACGAACGCGGTTGGTAAACTCAAATTCTGTGTTGCGAATGAGTTGATTGAAGCAGCCAAAGTAAGCGGCACTTCCTGCACCTTCCAAGCCGCGAAGTGAGTTGATACTGGTTGTATTATCAATGGGTGCGATGGCTTGCTCTATACGAGCAATGTTTTTGGACAAATCTACCTCAGTTGATTCTCGCTGCCGACGGATGAGGGTTTGACGGTAATTCTTGAGTTTACCTCGGACAAAACCTTGTACCAAGTGGATTGCTTGGAGTGATTCTCCAGCTGCAAGCCATTGGGCTTTGCGAACAAATATATTTTTAGTAACTTCTGGTTCCAAACGTCCTAAATAACGTCCGTTTTCTGTGAGGAATGTTAGGGGAATATTGCGTTCTAGCAGTTCGGAAATTGCTGCAGGTGAAATGCTGGCACGCCCTAAAACAACAACACCTTCTATTTTAATCAATGGTACATCTAAAATCGTCTTTTTGTCAAACCTGACGTTGAGGCGTTCATCGATTTTGCCAATGAAGGCATCTTCTTGAGTAATGTAAACTGTGCCCATATTTACCTCCAAAAGTTATGGTGTTT